>NZ_JAHRFC010000108.1:0-14159 GCF_020883015.1 Microcoleus sp. CAWBG640 | reverse complement strand
CCGATTGAAATAGTCACTTCATTGGATTCCATAATAGAGGATACCTAACTGTATACACTCTATTATGTGTACATTCCGGTAAGTTTGTCTATATATGGGTAGATTTTATCTGACAGTTCCCAACCCCTGAACTATCGATTCCACCATCAGTTAGGGATTAATTTGGTGACGACTCCCAGCCCTAACTCGCGGACGAGTATAGGGTGGGCTTCTCAGCTAATCCTGCGTCTGCATCGGAAACACGCTGAGCTTTATTGACTGTCCGCCCGACAGCCAAGTTCTTAACATTAATCGCGGCATTCACATCCCGATCCAATTCAAGACCGCAGACATGGCAACTATGCCATCTGTCCGCAATCGTTTTAGGGACGCGAGTACCGCAATTAGAACAATTTTGGGTAGTGCCATTTGGATTCACAGCTATAGCCAACTTGCCAGCACTTTCAGCCTTGCAAACTAGAATAGATAGAAATTCACTCCAACCAGCATCTAGGATCGATTTCGCCATCCTAGTCTTAGCCAAACCCTTGACATTTAAATCTTCAAAGCCAATAACATCGTACTTATCGAGTAATTGCTTTGCGGATTTATAATGAAAATCTTTGCGTTGTCTTGCTATTTTTTGATGGTGTTTGGCGAGGTGTTTAACAGCCTTACGTCTGCGGTTACTGCCTTTTTTTTTACGGGAAACAGCCTTATTTCGGATCTTTTTATCTATCTCAGCTTTTCGAGCAAACTGTGGAATTGGCACAGTTTCACCATCACTGGTAATCAAGAAATCCTTAAGTCCCATATCAATACCAACAGCATGATCGAGATTGATATCAGGAATGATTGTTGGCACGGTGACATCTTGCAATGTCAGCACAACATAATAGCCATCAGCATTCTTAACAATCTGAGCATTCTTGATTTTGAATCCATCAGGAATAGGACGATGCAGAATTATCTTGACATCGCCAATCTTAGATAGGGTGATGCGATTTCCTTTGATGCAGTCTTGTGGCATCTGAGTATAAGTAAAACTGTGATATCTGCCACGACCTTTAAATCTTGGCTTGCCAGCCCGCTTACCTGATTTATCAGCACTGACGTATCGGTCAAAAGCTTTTTTCACCCTAGCAATGCAATCTTGAAGCACTTGAGAGTGAATCTGTTTGTAATCAGGAAATAGCTTTTTGGTATTAAGTAAATCTCGCTTTTGCCAATAATAATCAGGTTGCGCCACAATCGGAGCGATACTGCATGAGACAAGAGAGCATGAATTAATAGGACTACGAGTAGACTCAAACCAGTTAAAACGCTCTGACAGTCTATAGTTGTACTGCATACGCAACAAGTTTAGCCACTCATCAATTTGATGAGCTTGGGCTTTGTTGGGGCGTAATTTGTACTTATAAGCTGTTATCATAATATCAGTGTAGCATAAAAGTGATACGGTGACATGAAAGATGATTTTGTTTCTAGTGGGAGATGTATCTCAGACTTGAAAGCCCATCTAGTTTTAACAACAAAATATAGGCGCAAAGTTTTTACTGGTCAGATGATAAATAGGCTGTCTGAAATATTTAATGATTTGTGTGAAAAATGGGGGTGCAAGGTAGTTGAGTTCAACGGTGAAGAAGATCATATCCATCTTCTGTTTCAATATCTACCTCAGATGGAATTGCCAAAATTTGTGGGTAATTTAAAATCTGTTTCCAGCCGCAAGATTAGAGAAGAATTTGCTGATGACGTGAAAAAGCACTACTGGAAAAGTGTTTTATGGAATGAGTCATATTTCATTGCGTCTTGTGGCGGGGTAACAATTTCTGTACTTAAAAAATATATTGAGCAGCAGGATACCCCAGAAGATAGTCCATCTACGGGGCATCGAACCCCAGAAGAGGACGCGCTTACATCCCGTCACTCAACGGAGTACCGTTAGAGTGCGGGGCTTTCGCTTGGGAGCTAAATCGATTAGGTTTCAGGAGGCTGGAGAACGGGATGAGTGGCATCCTCACATCAGCCGCGCTCAGGTTGGGTTGGATAAATGTCTGGAGGTAGCAATACCTTGGGCAGATTTGCAGATTATGCCAGACTGGTCACTGAGGCTGATTGCGGTGTTATCGGAAGGGGAGCGTTACTGTAGCTGTTTGCCGTTCGATGCTTCGATCGCGATCGGAATGCCTTAAATAGTTATTGGTTATTGATTCTTAGTTATGAGTTATTGGTTATTCGTTAGGCCGGAGCTAGCAAATAACTAATCACAAACAACAAATGACAATACATAACTAATAACAAACAACCAAAAAAAATCACCAATAACTTATCACAAACAACCAATGAGCCGGATTTTGGTTTTGCTCGATCGCCACCAACAACCTTTGCCGATACAATGCCTCAACAGCAAACACGAGGTGTTTGCACCCGATCGCCCCATTTTCTCCAACTTTCCTGTCGAAATGGGCAACATCCCTTTTGACTTGTGCATTCTAGACGAGTCAAATTTCGATCGCATCCGCCCACTTGTAGAAACCTTAAAAACAGCATCGGCACCCCTGTTTTTACCGTTTTTGCTGGTTAGCCAAGGCAGAATTTCTGCTGATATAAATTCGCCATTTCTCCTTACCCCAGAACAACTTGAAGGCAGAATCGACGATTTGCTCCTTAGTCCCTTCCCTCCCACAGAACTCCACTTTCGGGTGGAAAATTTGTTAGCCCGTCGCCAGTTGTCCCTAGAACTCCACAGCATTCAGGAAGTAGTTAAAGAACGGACTTTGGCCGAAAATGTGTTGATTGAATCCCTGGAGACAACCAACGAAAATCTGCAAGGGGAAATCTACAAGCGGGTGGAGGTAGAAGCCACTGTGCGATCGAATTCCTATCTGGATTCTCTGATGAATGCGATGCCAGATATTGTCTGTTTCAAAGATGCCCAGGGCCGATGGCAAGAGGCAAATCAAGCAATACTGGAACTGTTCGAGCTTTCGTGCGATGAATATCGGGGACTCAAAGACTCTGAACTAGGAGAACTCAGCACCTTTTATCGGGAAGCTTTGGCAGCCTGTGAAGTTAGCGATCGAGAAGCATGGCATAAAGGTAGTATTTCTAGGGGTGAAGAAGTGATTCCCCGATCGGACGGTACGATTAAAATCTACGACGTCATTAAAATACCCTTATTTTACCCAGACGGCAATCGCAAAAGTCTTGTGATTTTGGGCCGGGATATCACCGAACACAAACAAGCTAGAGATGAACTCGTCCGCTTGGCATCTATAGTTGAGTCCTCTGACGATGCCATCATCGGCAAATCCCCCACCGGGACAATTATGAGCTGGAATGCAGGAGCCGAAAATATTTATGGCTATGCGGCGACAGAAGTCAAGGGCCAGTCGATCGAGATTTTAGCCATACCCTCACGCCCCAACGAAATGTCACAAATTCTGGCAAACATTCGGGCGGGAGCCACCATCGACCATTATGAAACCCTTCATTTACGCAAAGACGGCAAAGAAATAGATGTTTCTCTGACTATTTCTCCGATTAAAGATACTACAGGAGCAGTCACCGGGGTTTCGACTATTGCCAGAGATATCAGCGACAGTAAGCGAGTTGAAAAAGCCCTGGAACAACTCCGCCATCAAAATGAATTGATTCTTTTCTCCGCAGGAGAGGGTATTTGCGGATTGAATAAAGAGGGAAAAGTTACTTTTGTCAATCCGGCCGCGGTGAGAATGGCTGGCTGCGAATCCAAGCAACTGATCGATCGACCGCTTTATCAAAGCATACATCCGAGACAGGAGGACTGCCCACAGGCGATCAACCACAATTCATCTACAGAAATCAATGCGGCCTCTAATTTTCCTACCCCCACCACACCCACTGGGGATCGACTGCTTCCCAATCAAACAAACAGTCAAATTATCGCCACCTTGCAAGACGGAGAGGCGCGCCGCGTCACTAACGAGGTGTTTTGTCGCCGAGATGGCACGAGTTTTCCGGTTGAGTACGTCGTGGCTCCCATGCGAGAACAAGGCAAAATCATCGGGGCTGTGGTGACATTTAAGGATATCACCGATCGCCTTGCTGTCGAACGGATGAAAGATGAATTCATTTCCGTTGTCAGCCACGAATTGCGGACACCCATGACTTCGATTCACGGCGCCCTGGCCCTCCTCAACAGCGGTGTCCTCGACAATGAACCGGAAAAAGCCAAACGGATGCGATCGATTGCCGTGACTAACACAGAACGTTTGGTACGCTTAATCAATGACATCCTCGATTTAGAACGAATGGAGTCTAGTTATCACAAAGCGGTTAAGCAAACTTGCAATGTGGCCGAACTGATGCTTCAGGCTGTGGACGAGATGCAGGGAATGGCTGACCACGCTGGAGTTATACTGTCCGTGGTCCCTGTGAGTGCTCCCTTGCGGGCTGTTCCCGATCGCATAATTCAAACCTTGACTAATTTGCTCAGCAATGCTATTAAATTTTCCTCCGAGGGCGCTACCATTTGGCTGAGCGCCCAATTGCGGCCAAATCACGATTGGGAAAACAAAGCTGGGCTCAAGTCTGTCTCGTATCCTGATTGTGCGATCGGCGATGGGAACTTGCCCATGTCCTCACAGGAAATCCTGATTGCCGTGAAAGACCGAGGTAGGGGAATTCCAGCAGATAAACTGGAAATGATCTTTGAACGCTTCCAACAGGTTGATGCTTCAGATTCTCGACAAAAGGGTGGGACAGGTTTGGGCCTGGCTATTTGTCGCAGTATCGTGCAACAACACGGTGGCAGAATTTGGGTGGACAGCGTTTTGGGGGAGGGTAGCACTTTTTTCTTAAGTTTCCCAGTTTTAACAGATGCAGAAAGTCCCAGGAAGGTAGAAAATAGAAGATAGAAAATTTAGAGTAAAATCTTTATATTTCAGGATAAATACGTAGAATGAGAAATAATGAATTTTTTTAAATTGCACTCCGTACTTTACACAAAATTCATATTTAAGTTCTAGGCTCAGATCAGTTGTTAATTAAAAAAAAATGTTTATTGTGGCAGCAAAACGCATATTGATTATTGATGATGCCGAAGATATTCGGGAAGTGGCTCAAGTCAGTCTAGAAGTCGTCGGGGGCTGGGAAGTGCTGACAGCTAGTTCTGGTATCGAGGGTGTTGCTAAGGCAGTCGCCCAACAGCCTGATGCTATTCTTTTAGACGTGATGATGCCCGACCAAGACGGACCTACTACTTTTTTACAATTGCAAGCCAATAGTGCTACGCAGCACATTCCCGTAATTTTACTGACGGCGAAGGCTTTGGCAGGGGATAGGCGGATGTTTGCGGATTTGGGGGTAGCGAGCGTGATTGCTAAGCCTTTTGAACCGATGTCTTTAGCAAGTCAGGTAGCTCAAGTTTTGGGATGGGATCGCTCCTAGGGCGATCGGGACATTGAGCTTTGTAGCCTCGACAACAAATTATTCCTGCTTAGTTTGAAAAAGAATATAAACTGGCAGGAGTATTTGACTTTTTGTGAATTCTTGTCGTTCTTCATCAGTTCTTCAGGTTTTAGTTTTAAGTTTAAACCATTCGTCAGGGATCACCCCTGAATTTGGACAAACACCTTGGGAGATGACGACTATGCCCTCAGCCTACATTTTACTACTGATAGTTTCTCTAGCCGCCATCTGGGTCTATTGGCAAACCTCTCAAGATATTTTTGTCCTCGTGGCTTTGGCTGGACTCGGCTGTTTTATTTGGGGCTTCTCTTGTGCTCCTTGGCTCGTTCAACTTCTCATCGTCTTGCTACTCTTGGGCCTCCAAAAGCTTTACTTGGGAGACACTAAAAGTTGCGAGTGAAACCAGCTTTTAGTAATGGCATCTGGACTGAGGACGAACTCAGCATTAGTATAGAATCAATTCTCGATCTACTTGTTAAAAAAGGTTTAAAAAATCATGAATAGTTGCCCTTGTTGCTCATCTCAATTACTCAGACACGCTCGCCAAAATCGCATTTACTGGTTTTGTTCGCACTGTTGGGAAGAAATGCCAGATCTTTCAGAGATGATTTTAGGTAACAGACAGCGGACTAGCAAAATCGACAGTTTAGTGAAAGTCTCTGCTTTGATGCCAAAATTGACAGTTTTGGCATCCGTGGAAATTGCTTAGTTGGTTGCGACTTCTCAGGATTAAAAATTAGTAAAATAGTTTTTTTAGTAGTTAAGTAGGCTAATTTGTTTTAATAAAGATTAAAAAGCCTCCTTCCGTATTGGTGAAGGAGGCTTTTAGATGGGGCGATACAGGCCAGAACTAAATATTTAGGTCTGATTACATCAAACCGATTTGAGAAAGAATACCTTGACCCGTCAGATATTCGGTAGCTAGGCCAATAACAAAGCCAAGCATCGCCAAACGACCATTCCAGGTTTCGGCAAACTCAGTAAAGCCCACTTTTGCGTCTTTATTTTCCATGACCAAAAACCTCGTTTAATTTCAACCTTATGTAAACTAATGTAACACAGCAGTTAAAACATTGCAACATATTTTTACAATTTATTTTGAGAACTTACCTCTGGGAGCCAGAAACCGCGTTTTTTAGGAGAATACTTCGTTACAGCCCATAGATTCTGCAAAAAACCCGGTTTCTTTTGCTTTTACCTGGGCGCAAAAACCCGGTTTTTGCGACAATACTTCCTTAAAACCGACAGATTCTGAAAAAACCCGGTTTCTTTAGTTGTGATGCGTAAGTCCTGTCTGAAAAAAAATCAGGTAAATGTACCACTAGCACTTGACGTCCCATACTTAAACGGTTAGCTTAGAGCCATACAGCTCAGATAGACACCCGCATTCAAAAGCAAAAAGTGTCGGTTAAGTCGTCTCAGCGGTAGGATGTGCAGATTTCGGGTAAGCGCCCTAAGCCCCCGTTGATATAGACATTCAAGTTAATGTCGTTTCAACTGGAATCCATAGGTTAGTTGGCACTACATTTGTTTGAATTTCTATATCAACGGGTTTTTACGACGCCTGTCCGAAATCTGCACATCCTATCGCTGAGACGCTAACCAACTAAGTACACACTAAATCAATAGTGTGGCAGTCAAGAGTTTTGTTCCATGGAAAACCTCACTTTTGAGCGAAGCCACAGACAATCTTTCCTTGACTAAATGCGTAATATCAATTCCGGTTGCACCGGAATGATATAGAGGAGACGGCAGTGCCGTGTCCCTACCCCAGATTCATTGTAGGGACACGGCACTGCCGTTTCCTAATTGTGGCTACTGACGCACCTGACTAATTTAACTGGTTCCCAGGCTCTGGCCTGGGAACCGATGTCTAGAGGCTCTGCCTCGTCCTTATCTATCAGGAAAATGGAGGCAGAGCCTCTAGATATGCGTTACCAGGCCAGAGCCTGGTAACGAGTAAAACGAGTAAATTCCAAAGACAAGAATAGTGCAGATAAACAATTGATATTTGACTGCCTTAAACGAGTTGCCATTAAACCTTCTCCTGACATAATTATCATAGTTTCAGGAGATCGGGATTTTGCACCTTTAATCAGTCTGCTGCTGGCTGTTGGCAAAACAATCATCGTTTTTGCACAGCGCTATAGTTCCAGCAAAAAACTGATTAACCTAGTTGGTGATGATCACTTTCATTATATAGACGATCTGCCTAGCTTGTTTGCAGGGAATACTCAGAATAAAGCAGACAGATTATCTGCATAAAGTTGCACAGTCCGCCAGGGAATGAATTCCCACAGCGAGTAGCTAAAGTCGGTTAAAACCGACTGACACATAGTTAAAAAAAATATCATCTTCAGTCCTCTTCAGAGGACTTTAGCTATGAGCCAGGGGTTTTAACCCCTGGCGGACTGTCGGACTAACGAACTAATAGTAGAACACCAAGACATCTGTTAAAATTAACCTAGCCGCAGATAGCCAAAATCCAGTTTATTTGATAAACTAGATTCTCCAAACAAACCGCTATTTGCAGCTCTTTCATGTCCACATAACAATACCAACCATTACCCAACTTCCATGCAATTAACTAACCAAACAACAGCAACACAAATGAGCCTACCCGAATTCCACAATCAAAAACTATTGCGCCAAGCGCTCACCCACCGTTCCTACGTCAACGAAAACCCCACATCCCGCGAAGAAGATAACGAACGCTTAGAATTTCTCGGCGATGCTTTGCTGACTTTTCTCAGTGGCGAATATCTTTATCAGCGTCACCCAGAAATGGGAGAAGACCAACTTACTCGCCGACGTTCAGCCCTAGTAGATGAAAAACAACTAGCCAGATTTGCTAAAGAAATAGATTTAGACTTAAAAATGCGACTCGGAAAAGGAGCCTATCGAGAAGGTGGTATTACTAATCCTAATTTGCTTAGCAGCACCTTTGAAGCATTTATTGGTGCTTACTATCTCGATACACAAGACATGGACAAAGTTCGCAAATTTGTGTGGGAATTGTTTGATTCAGTGCCGGAAAATGTAGTCGAAACGCGATCGAGTATAGACTCAAAAAACCGCTTTCAGGAATGGGTACAAGCCAACGGTGACACCACTCCTCCCAAATACGTGACAATTCAAGCAGGAGGCGCACCTCATGCTCCTGAATTTCTTGCTAAAGTTTATGTCGCAGATAAATCCTATGGAGAAGGTAAAGGTAAAAGTAAAAAAGATGCTGAAAAAAATGCAGCCGAAGATGCACTAGCTAAGCTCAAAAAACGCGGGCTTATCTAAACTTTAAAAAAACGGTAAAAACTCGTATTTTGACTAAAACCACCTTTTTTTTCTTAAAGTTGAAGCTTTTTCAGCTATCCGAATTAAATCGGTCGGCGACATATCCTTGCTCACTGTCATGCGAGAAATACGATAGTTATTTCTCAATCTGCTGACTCTTAACAAATTGTCATCATACAAAAACCCAGTTAAATGATACTTAGGTAAAATGCTTTCCACTTCTCTATCTGATGCACCGTAGGGATAGGCTATGTGAGCACCGACAAGTTTATTTTTGTCTAAATTGCTCATACATTTTCTCAAAATTAACTTAGATTTAGAAATTTCTAATTCTAAATTTTTCCCATTCAGGGTAGTTAAATTTTTGTGGCTGAATCCGTGAGATTGAATATCATAAAAACCCTTTTTGTATCCCTCTCTTAAATCGTTGCAGCTAGTATGAGGTAAAAATTCTCCACCCATATCTACACCCAAAAAGTGTGGATTGACAAACAGCACAAATTTACCCTTTTCTTTATAAATAAATGACAGTTTTTCGATCAGGGGTAGTGCATTTGTATGAACGCCTTTGTAGCCGTCGTCAAAGGTAATCATAATGGGTTTTTGACCTTCATGTTGAGGTGGTATTGGCTTGGATTTTTCAATAAAATATAGATACAAGTCTTGAGATGATAAAAACCAGTAGTTTTGTTCAACTAAGTATTCTAAGAATACTGCAAAATCTTGTTTCGTGTAGTCGGTTGAGAAAGCGTTTCTGTGAGGTGGCAATTCGGCGGGATTTTGAATGTCTACAATATCGTGAAAGCCCAGAATAGGAATTCTGACGAAATAAGATTCTACAGTCCATCCAGAAATGCCGATACTGATTAAAAATATCAGCACTAAATAAATAATTTGGGTTTTGTGTAGCAGTCGAAAAAGAAAATTTAGGGGAATCTTTCCCTGCTTTAGTAATTGTTCTTTATTCATCGTCTCCTCACCAGTCTATTTATTATTCATATTTACCATCAATGCAGCCAAATTCAGTAATATTAAGATAGTTTTTCCCATTTTTTTGTAATTTAGTTAGAGTTTCAAATACAGCCGATCGCACAATGGTATAATCTACTGTGAACCGTCAACTGTCAACTGTCAACTGTCTGCCCGCTCCCGAACCTGAAGGGTAGCCGAAGAGTCAACTGTCAACTGTCTACTGTCAACCATATAATTGATGTCTACTCAAAACCCGACTACCCTCTCCCTGGAAGAAGCACAACAACTTCTTAAAAATTTCACTTGTCTGGATATGCAATCTTTAGCATCGCCACTGCAAAAACAAGAACTCCGTCAAGCTATTTTGCTGGTAGCGAGTTTGTCTGATTATCAAATGCTAGGAGTTTGCGCCTCTTCGACAGATGAAGGCTTTTTGGCTTTAAAAACTTATTTGACAGCTTTGGGATATCAACCTGTTTTAGACCCCAACTCTGTTACTTCATTTACCAGCTCTGTTTATATTAAGTTTAATACTTTGAAAGGTTCCTATTATGTTGACAGCTACACGGGAACTTACCGTGGCGTTTTGGTGTCCTGTCAATCTTCCTCAGAATCAGGAATTAGCGAGACTTACGGTCATTTACCTCTCGATTTATTTTGTTAATTGTAAATTGGAAATGTGGCATTGGGCATGGGAACCAACTAACAAGAGTTAACAGTTAACAGTTAACAGTCAATTGTTAACTGTTAACTGTTAATTGTCAACTCTCAACTGTCAATTCTGGCTGTTCTTCCGGTGCAGATTCTTCCGGCGGTAGTCCCAAAACATCCCTGTACAACTCGACATATTTTCTGGCAGAAATATCCCAGCTAAAGTTTTCTCTCATGCCGCGCTGTTGCAGTTCTTTCCACTTATCTTTATAGCGGAAACCTTCCCAAGTTCGGATCATGCAGGTGAACAAGTCAAGGGGTTCGTAGCGATCGAAACAGTAACCAGTACCTGTATTATCGATCGGGTTATTGTGCGATACCGTATCCACTAAACCGCCGGTACGACGTACCATCGGCACACATCCATAGCGCAGCGCCAGCATTTGACTGATACCACAGGGCTCGAAACGACTCGGCATCAGGAATGTGTCGCAGCCTGCGTAAACGCGACGGGAGAGGGCTTCGTTGTAGAGTAATTGGGTGGACATCCGGCCTGGATAACGGGCTGTCATTTGCCAGAGTTGGGTTTCGTAGTAGCGATCGCCCGTTCCCAGTACAATAAATTGAGCGTCGGTATAGGCCATGAAGCGATCGAGCATTTGGATAATCAAATCCAGCCCCTTCTGTTCCACCAGGCGACTCACCATCCCAATTAAAAACGCATTTTTATTCACTTCCAAACCGACTTCTTCTTGCAGCGCAATTTTGTTGGGATAGCGCTTTTCAATAGTATCAGCACTGAATTGTTGAGGAATGTACTTATCAGTTTCTGGGTTGTAAGATTCAGTATCAATCCCATTCAAAATTCCCGATACTTTCCCACCCAAAAAAGACAACAAACCTTCCAATCCTTCCCCATAACTAGGGGTTTTGATTTGCTCTGCATAAGTCGGTGACACTGTATTTACGCGATTGGCAAACTGTACGGCCGCGGCCATTGTATTATGACCTTGCATATACCAAGGACACCAAGTCATCTGCTCCAAACGCCAGCGCCATGGCCCTTGATAAGCTAAATTGTGAATAGTAAAAACAGTGCTGATATCAGGGTCTTGGTGCATCCAAACAGGTATCATTCCCGTATGCCAATCGTGACAATGGATAATTTGTGGCTTCCAGTAATTCCAAGCAAATTCCGCTGCACCATTAGCAAAGAAAGTAAATTTCCAATCTTCATCGACGCCACCATAAATGCGGCGAGTTGAGAAAGATGGATGTTTAAATAAATATAAAGGAACATCCGTTCCCGGCAAAACAGTTTCAAAGACGGAGAAGCTTTGGAACATGGCATCACCTTTCCAAACAGCTTCTTTGGGCACATCCATTTTGTCCGGGATGAAGCCGTAATAGGGCATGAAGATGCGGACATCGTGACCCATACGTCGCAGGAATTTAGGCAAAGCACCGACGACATCCCCCATACCGCCTACCTTGGCTAGGGGTGCTGCTTCGGCGGATACAAATAAAATTCGCATTATTTTTTTTGCGTTCCTTAAGATAGTTAGTCTAGATTAAGTTTAAATGGGTAGTGGCACAATATTAACATGGAGCCGAAAAACAACTAAGTCAACCCATCTAATTAAACAAAATACTCACAGCCCCGACAACTGCTGCAAAATTGGGACTCCCACAAAAGAGGGTTGGGGGAGCGATCGTGTAAAATATTGTTACAAAATTACTGTAAAGTAAAAATATAAATTTATTTCTTCTACAAATACAACAGCCTCAACTACATGAACACAATATCAACTTACGGCTCTTGGAAATCCCCCATCACCTCCGATTTAATTGTTTCGGGAACTGTAGGACTCGGACAAATTACGATGGACGGCGAGGATATTTACTGGGTGGAAGCAAGACCTTCTGAAGCAGGCAGAAACGTCATCGTGCGACGCACTCCTGACGGGAAAATCAGCGATGTCACACCCCAACCTTTTAATGTTCGCACTCGCGTTCACGAATACGGAGGTGCTTCCTTTGTGGTGGCTAGCGGTGTGGTCTATTTTTCTCATTTTGCCGACGGGTGCATTTATTATCAAAAATTAGATTCTCAGCCCCTAGCTTTAACACCCGTAGTTAATTGTCGGTACGCCGATGGCATTGTTGACAAGCAAAGAAATCGCCTGATTTTCGTTCGCGAAGACCATACACGAGAAAGTGAAGTTGTCAATACTATTGTTAGTATTAATTTAGACAACGGGGAAGATATTCAAATTTTAACCCAGGGTGAAGATTTTTATGCTTCCCCCCGTCTGAGTCCTGACGGTTCTCAGATTTCTTGGATTAGTTGGAATCATCCAAATATGCCTTGGGATGGCACAGAATTATGGATAGCGAAAATTCAACCTGACGGTTATTTGGGGGACAAATACTTAGTTGCAGGTGGCCCAGAAGAGTCGATTTTTCAACCGGAATGGTCGCCGGATGGACTGTTATATTTTGTTTCTGATAAGTCTAATTGGTGGAATCTTTATAGAACCCCCCTCAATCCCCCCTTGGTAAGGGGGGAAGCAGGAATAGAAGATTCCCCCTTGGTAAGGCCGGAAGCAGGAATAGAAGATTCCCCCTTGGTAAGGCCGGAAGCAGGAATAGAAGATTCCCCCTTGGTAAGGCCGGAAGCAGGAATAGAAGATTCCCCCTTGGTAAGGGGGGAAATAAATACAGAACCCCCCTTGGTAAGGGGGGAAATAAATACAGAACCCCCCTTGGTAAGGGGGGCTGGGGGGATCGAACCTCTGTACGAAATGGCTGCGGAATTCGGACTACCTCAGTGGGTGTTTGGGATGTCTACCTATGCTGTTGTTTCCGAACATAAAATTATTTGCACCTACACTCAGCAAGGAAAGTGGTATTTAGCAACTCTCGATTTAGTCACAAAGCAGTTGAGCAAAATTGACACACCTTACAGTGATATTTCTTCACTAAAAGCCCAAGGTGAAAAAGTAGTTTTTCTGGCTGGTTCCCCGACGGAATCCTCAGCGATTTTACAACTAGATTTAGCAACAAGTCAAGTAGAAGTATTGCGCATCGCCAGCAATTTAACCCTTGATGCTGGTTATCTTTCTGTACCGCAGTCCATCGAATTTCCCACGGAAAATGGTTTGACTGCTTTTGGGTTCTTTTATCCACCAAAAAATCAAGATTTTGCAGCGCCAACAGGTGAAAAACCACCTCTGATTGTCAAAAGTCATGGTGGTCCCACGGCGGCTACTTCTAGTAGTATGAATTTAAAAATTCAATACTGGACAAGTCGTGGTTTTGCTGTCTTGGATGTGAATTATGGTGGTAGCACTGGTTATGGTCGAGAATACAGAAACAGGCTACAAGATAGTTGGGGTATTGTGGATGTTGATGACTGCGCTAATGGTGCTAAATATTTAGCCCAAAGGGGTTTAGTTGACAGTGCAAAAATGGCGATCGCCGGTGGTAGCGCTGGAGGCTATACTACTCTGTGCGCTCTCACTTTCCGGGATGTTTTCAAGGCTGGGGCGAGCTATTATGGAGTTAGCGATTTGTCAGCTTTGGCAACGGATACCCACAAGTTTGAATCGCGCTATCTGGATGGATTAATCGGACCTTATCCTGAAAGGAAAGATTTGTATTTAGAACGCTCCCCTATTCATGCCGCGGCTAATTTATCTTGTCCTATCATCTTCTTTCAAGGATTGGAAGATAAAGTGGTTCCTCCCAATCAAGCAGAAATGATGGTAGAAATCTTAAAAGCAAAGGGTTTGCCTGTTGCTTACGTTGCT
>NZ_JAHRFC010000107.1:0-14232 GCF_020883015.1 Microcoleus sp. CAWBG640 | reverse complement strand
GCCTACTTGAGCGTGACCGGACTCATTATTGAGCCTTTTCCGTGAGGGTAAGGGGTGTGAAACCCTTAGAGGAGTGGGTTCCTCGGACTAAACGACCAGTTCAGGTCGCGCATACAAAATTTCCTTTATGGTACTGTCATCCATAGTTCCTACTAGAGAAAGATTCCCACCACGGCTTTTTATACTGGGGAAAATGTCCAACCCCAGTCTCTTTAAATTAATCGCGGCATTAATATCGCGGTCAACCATCAGAGAGTTTTGCTCATCCCAATAATCTCGAATACTGCAATGGGTGAAAATAATTTCATTCCGATAACTGAGTACCATTGAGGTATAAGCAGGTTTTTTTGAAATGACAACTGCTCCAGCTTTTGCGGCTATGTAGTCCAGTGTCTTGAAAAATTGACCGAATCCAGCATCCAGCCAAGACTTGTTCAGTCCTGACTTAACTGATTGACCATTGGGGAGGTAAGTCGCATCATCATCTTGTTTTACCTTGTTCCGCTTGGTTAAACCCTTCAGATTTAGGTCTTCATGGAAAAAGAATTTAGCACCTGTTCGTACAAGTATTGTCACAAAGTTCTCGCAGATACAATGCCGATCGGACTTGAAGTGATATTTAAAGATTTGCTCGTCTCGTCATCCGCCCGCTTACTGCTAACATCTTTGATTGTTAGATTGCAAGTGCGCGGAATCCTCGCCTCACACGCCTTTCATCCCACACTAACCGAGGCGGTATAGTGTGGGGATTCCCGTCTGTTTAGTTAATACAGGACGATGAAGAAAGGATTTTATATGAGATATTGACGCAGAAACCGGGTTTTTGACCCCCCGTGGGTTCAGGAGTGTATCATATCAAATCCGTTGACATCGGAATTATTATTTCTCTCTTCTCTTTCTCTGTGTCCTCTGTGTTCTCTGTGGTTTAATGATTCCGATACAACCGGAATTGATATCATCTATAAGTCAACTCACCGCAGCCGCAGTTATAACAGACTATCGAAAAGCTGTTCTGGGAACTCTAGCTAGTTGGTAAGCACCACGAGTATCCAGCAGTTGATATTCATTTGGCTGCAATCCAAATTTCACAAATTTATCTGGATATCCTAAAACCAAAATAGACGGAGAACTTTGATTTTTAGATTCTTCAATGTAGTCGATCGCACCTTTGGGCAGTCGGTAATAAGTCACCGGTAAATGCGAATAAAAAACTACACTAGGTTTGGCAAAACCAATCATCATAAACTCTTCCCCAGGCAATTTTTGTTGAACAGCAACCTGTGCTAATTGTCGCAGAGGTAACTGACGGTTGAGATCGACTAAATTGTAGGCTGGAGTTAAACCAAAGATGATAAATGCTACCAATCCGATGAAGTTAGCAACCAAAATCCAGCGTTGCTGTCTCTGCCATAATAAAAGGGCGATCGCCACCGCCGTAACTATCCAAATCCCACCGCCGACAATCAACAAACCAGACTGTTGAAGTGCTTGAGGGAAATTTGGCATAGCTGGATCGTCTCCTAGCCAGTGGTAGGAGTATAAAGTTGCTCCAGCGATGATTAATAAAAATACGACATTTACAACGTAGGTAATTAATAGTCCTCTGGGTAAAGAATTCGGTGGTGTTTCTAACTTTCCCTGCCTGGTTTCTGCTGCTTTTTCTCCAATGATATCGCTCCACAACAGCGTTACCAAAATCGCCGATGCCGGCATTAAAGGCAATACATAACTGGGCAATTTGGTCACGGCGATCGTGAAAAAGCCAAAAATGCAGGCGAACCAAAACAGGGCAAATAAACTTAACTGTGCCGATCGAGGTTGACGTCGCCAGTAAGTACGCTGCCAAAAACGGGTGCGGGCGATCGCGACGGGCAAATAAATCGACCAAGGCGCAAAACCCACTAACACTACAAAAAAGTAAAAATACCAAGGTGCTGAGTGTCGATTCACAACTCCAGTAAAACGCTGGAAATTGTGATATCCAAAAAAGCTGTCAATATAAGTTTCACCGTTGGCTAAAATAACCAGAATGTACCAAGGTAGGGCGATCGCCAGAATAATTAAGATTCCAGACACCGGACGCATTTCCCGCCAAAGTTGTCGAAAATTGCCTAAATAAAAGCTGAAGCAGCCAATAATCAGGGCTGGCAACACAATTCCCACAGGGCCCTTAGTCAAAATTGCTAAGGCAATTAGTACATAAAAAGAGAGATACCACGGATTGGGAAATCGCGAAGCAGAAACGGTGGAAAATCCTGCTGATTGCTTCTTTTCTTCTAGGGTATATCCCAGGAAAAAGGCCAGGAGTGCCGAACACATACAGCCGGTAAGGAGCATATCTGAAACCCCAGTCCTTCCCCAGGCAATAGTTTCGGGATTTAATGCTATGAGGGCAGCACCAATCCAAGGTGCAGAAAGAAATAGAGGAATACCGGGAGAGCGGGAGAGGGGGAAATTATTGGGAGAGTCAGAGAATGTTTCTTCTTGCTCATTGCTTCGGACTTCTTGCTGATTCCTGATGAGTTGTGACAACGATTGCGATAGAGTATAGAATCCCAGGCAAGTGATACATATTCCCGCTAGGGCCGAGGGAATACGGACAGCCCATTCGTTAACGCCGATCGCCCGATAGGCCAGCGCCATCAGCCAGTAAACCAACGGTGGCTTGTCAAACCTGGTATCGCCGTTAAAATAGGGGGTGATGAAATCACCAGTGACGGTCATTTGGCGAGCGGCTTCAGCAAACAACGGTTCGGTTTCGTCAACTAAACCAATATTGCCCAGATTCCAGAGGAAAGCCACCCCAGCGATCGCGCACAGCCATAATAGGGATAACAGCAAAGGTGCGATCGAGTGCTTCCTTTGATATTCTGACGAACTTTTAATAACTTCCTTCACCCGAAATTTCCTGCGATTTGAGATTTTCAATTTTAGCCCGCTCTCAAGTGTATCTAAAGATTCGCCTTCTCAAGACTAGAAATTATATCAAATCCGGTTAATTGACACTTCCGGCCCTAAAGGCGTGGGGATTCTTCGTTCACGGGGAAATGCCTTGTAAAAGCAGTGCCTTTACGGCTCGTCCCTTCCCTGATTTTTTTTGTCAATTCATTTTTCGTGGCAATTCGATCCGAAATGTGGAACCTTTTCCTACTTGACTTTCTACTGTAAGTGTGCTGTTCATCATTTGTGCCAAAGACGCACTAATGGCTAGTCCTAAACCGATGCCGGGATATTGGCGACTGGTAGTTCGATCGGCTTGGTGGAACTTGTCAAAAATATGTGGTAAATCGGCTTCGCTGATGCCAATTCCTGTATCAGTGACCTTGATAATTAGTCGATCGAGGGTTAGTTCTCGCACAGAAATGCCAATGTTTCCCTGATGAGTAAATTTAATCGAATTGGAAATGAGATTCACCAAAAGTTGCCGCAAGCGCGACTGATCGTGAACTATCAATCGCTCCTGCAAACACACGCTGACAGACAGGGACAAATTTTTATCTGTAACCTGATTTCCAAATTCCAGGGCGGTAGCGATTACCAACTGGGCTAAATCAAATTCGGCTATTTCTAATTTAGTCCCACAACTCTCCATTTTTGAGATATCGAGGATATCGTTAATCAGCACTAGCAGATTTTTACCATTATTAAAGATACGCCCCACAAAATCCCTTTGCTGAGGAGTCAGTAGTTGTTTTTCCTGGCGTAGTAGCAATTGTGAAAAACCGATAATTGCATTCATGGGTGTTCGCAATTCATGGGACATAGTTCTCAAAAATTGCGATTTTAACTTGGCTGCTTCTAGCAGTTGCAATTTTTGCTGTTGAATGAGGCAACTTTGCTTTTCTAATTCTGCTTGCTGGCGAAGTAAGAGCTGATTTTGTAAGTCTAAAAGCTGTTCCTGTTTTTGCTTAATTTCGATCGCCTGCGCGCTATGAATCGCGATCGCAGCTTGTCTGCCGATCGCCCCCAGCAGTTGCATAGTTGCATCGTCAATAGCTTGGCTATCTTGCCAATTACCGATCGCCAACACCCCCAAACGCCCTGTTGGCAAAGACTCGATCGCCACTGCACAGGCCGCCGGCACTTCTGCGCCGGACTCCTGGGATGACAATTGAGACTTTCCCGTAGCAAAGGCTTGGGATAGCAGCGCATCTTGCACGTACAGGGTTTTACCCCCAGCAAATTTTTCCGCCCCAGTGACTGCACTTAACAAGAGGCTGTGGTTATCGTCGCAGTTGGGGAGGGCCACCAAGCAAAATTGAGCCTCGGCGATCGTCTCAACTACCGCATCCGCTATGGCTTGGAATAGTTCGCACAAGCTTCCCGCCGGCTGGTGCAACAGATTTGTAAACCGCTCCACAACTTGTAAATGCTGCTGCTGCGCCTTTTTAGCCACGCTGGTTGCATTCAAGTTTTCTGCCGTCTTCCTAGCTTTGGAGTCCCGCAAACTCTTGAGAGATGTTGGTTCTGCCTCCCACCATTCTTGAGTTTGCTTGAACCCATCTATATCTGTATAGGTTCCCACCCACTCTAAAACTCCGTCGCCGAGGGTGGGGACGCGGGAAAATTTTGCTAGGTTCCATCGGTAAATACCCGATCGCGTCCTGAGCCGCAATTCTATTTTATAACTGGAGTCTAGGCTCACAGTCTGCCCCGATCGCCAGGGGAAGCGAGCTCTGTCTTCTGGATGAACTGACTCCAGATAGCCGAAATCCAAGGCTGCTGTGGCGGATACTCCTGTATACTCTTCCCAGGCACGGTTCAAATAAGTCACCGCCCCATCAGCATTTGCTTGCCAAACTATGTGAGGAATGGTCTTTAACAGGCGATCGAGCTGATGCTCCCAAGAGTTAACAGGTGGTTGCCCTGGTGTTATTTCCGCTCCCATCTGGGAACTTTCCCGGTCGGAAAAGTCCGAGGAAAAAGAGTGATTTCCGTAATAGTGAGTCATAATTACATTTTATAAATAAGCGTCGAGCCTTAGCGCTAAAACCAAATTAATAGTCCGGCTGCTAGCTCCATCAATTTTGATTGCGTTACTGCATCAAAGGTTTTTATATATTAAATTTATCCACTCACGGAACTGTTTACATCTATCAAGGGGCGGACAAAGGGATAATGTAATCAGATGGTGAAAACCTGGAGAGCCTACCTGTCCCCATAGGGTGAATCAGAGGGTGCAGCCAAATTACTTAACAATTAATTTGCAATTGTGCGATTCCATGAGTATGCTGGAACAAGATAGGCGATCGGGTTAACCCGATCGGCGATCGCATTCTCAAATCGAGTCTGTTTAGCTGAGTAATTTGGCTATATTTAAAAATTTCAGCAGGGCATTAGAAAAAAAATGAGTAAAATTCGCGTTGCTTTGATCGAAGACCATGACCTGACAAGAGTGGGTATCCGTACAGCTTTACAACAGAGTGATACCATAGAAGTTGTGGGGGATGCCGCGAATGCGACAGAGGGATTGAAACTGCTTCAGTCTTCCAAACCTGACGTGGCAATTGTAGATATTGGGTTGCCGGATTTTGACGGAATTGAACTGACCCAAAAGTTCAAAAAAGCGATCGTTGCAGACTCCGATCCAGACACAAAGGTTTTGATTCTGACTTTTCAGGACAATGAACAAGAAGTCCTCGCAGCTTTTGCGGCTGGAGCTGACTCTTACTGCATGAAAGATATCAGTTTTGACCAGTTGTTAGATGTAGTCAAAGTAACTCACGAAGGTCAGTCTTGGATTGACCCGGCGATCGCTCGCATAGTCCTGAAACAAGCTCGCACTAAGGAGTCTGCCCCGGAAGAACAAAAATCTGAGGGTAAAAAAGTTACAATTAAAGCTGCGGAACCAGAGTTTACTCACATTATTGAAACTTACCCTTTGACGGGGCGGGAATTAGAAGTTTTGGAGCTAATTGTGCAGGGCTATAGTAATGCTGCTATTGCGGAAAAACTTTACATTACTGTGGGCACTGTCAAAACTCATGTCCGCAACATTTTGAATAAATTATGTGCTGATGACCGCACTCAAGCTGCTGTTCTCGCCCTTCGTTCTGGCTTGGTTGGATAAAGAGTAATGGGTCTTAAGTAGGTCGTTTTAATTAAACGTAAAAGACTTCTATTTGAAAACCCCGACTTGTTTAATCAGTCGGGGTTCTGCGTATTATTTTTTTTGGCACTGCGGTTATTTAACACTTAACTATAAACAAGATGAATTAGGGTCAAAAACCAAGTTGCTGTGAAAAATAGAAGATTGAAAAATAGAAATTTACGAATCCCAGCGGTGGCGGGTCACGATATGCGTAACTCATGAATAATTTTCAGGCATCTATCCTTGTGCATAACTTTAAATTAATACTTTTTTGACTAAATACACCTTAAGATAGATGCCGAATAATTACTCATACAAAGAACAAAGAGGGAAGAGGGTGCTTTGATGGAGTTTATCCTGCCCTTCGACCCTTCTACTTCGCTCAGGAACCGAATCCGACTGTCAACTGTCAACTGTCAACACTTATTGCTAATTGCATTTGGGACTACAAGTCAATTTCCATTCTCTATTTTCCATGCACAATTCGGTTGTCGCTATCACAGATAGTGGCTTGCTAAAGAAGTAACCTTGAGCCATATCGCACTTGAGGGAATGCAAAAATTCCAACTGTTCATAGGTTTCCACTCCCTCAGCAATTACTTCTAAATTCAATCCTTGTCCCAAGGCGATCGCCACTTTCACAATAGCAGCACCGCTGGCACCATTCATCAAATCTGCCACGAAGGAGCGATCGATTTTTAAATTGTTCAGTGGTAGGTGTTTGAGAGACCACAAAGAAGAATAACCAGTCCCAAAATCGTCAAGAGAAATCCGAATTCCCATTTGCTGCAACTGCTGCAATACAGACACCGTAAATTTCACATCTGTCATGGCAATGGTTTCGGTTATTTCTACTTCCAAATACTTTGGAGCTAGGCCAGTTTCCGACAAGATTTTAGCGATTGTTTGTACTGTGTTATGTTGCTGAAACTGACGGGCCGATAAATTTACAGCTACCCGCATCGGTGGGAGTCCCATTAACTGCCATTCTCGATTTTGAAGGCAAGCAGTTCGCATCACCCATTCGTCAATCTGGCAGATTAATCCTGTTTCCTCAGCTAAGGGAATAAATCGATCGGGACCCATCAACCCGCGATCGGGATGCTCCCAGCGAACCAAAGCTTCTAGACCGACAATTTTGCCAGTATTTATATCTATTTGGGGCTGGTAGTATAGCAAAAATTCGGAATTTTCTATGGCTCGGTAAAGATTATTTTCTAATACCAGACGCTCCGATGCTTTGTTGCCGATCGCTCTGGTATAAAACTGATAATTATTCCGACCTTTCTGTTTCGCTTTGTACATAGCAGCATCGGCGTTTTTCAGCAAAGTTTCGGCATCTTCGCCGTCGTAGGGAGCCAAAGCAATTCCCAAGCTGGCTTTGATATAAAGTTCCTGCTCATCAAAGTGAAAAGGAGTACATAAACTGTGGAGAATGTGCTGGCAAGTATCAATGGCATCCTGGGCGCTGCTAATATTGTACAGGAGTAAAGTAAATTCATCTCCGCCCCAACGGGCAATGGAATCGCCCACGCGCAAACAGTTGGTTAAGCGCCAAGATACTGCTTGGAGTAACTGGTCGCCTACAGCATGACCGAGGGTGTCGTTAACATTTTTAAAACCATCCAAATCTAGAAAAATCACCGCTAACATTTCGGTGTTTTGGTGAGCGTTAACTACAGCTAGAGACAGTTGTTCATTAAACAGTAATTTATTAGCTAAACCTGTTAGTTGGTCGTGGGAAGCTTGATGTCGAATCATTGCTTCTACCCGCCTTTGCATTGCCGCCATATAAAGATGAGTTGCCAAGGATTTTGCTAGCTTCAGTTCATCAGCTTTCCAGTGTCTACCTTGTTGTTTTTTTATTTCTTTCCACGCTGCAAATGACTTTCTGGGACGGTCGTTTCTGGCTTCGGAGTCACACTGTCCCGCCCATAAAGTTTCTGTTTCTATTTCACTGCGAAAGATGGTAAGACAGCCGATGCACTGATCGCGATATTGCAGTGGCACTGCCAGCATTGACCTAATAGAAACTTCCAGGAAATATGAAGATAAAGATTTAAGTTTAGGTGCTTGAGAAATATCGGAGATTGCATATAATTCGGGAATTATATAATTAGCAATTGTTAAACCGTTTTCCTGGTAATTTTCTATTTGAATATCGGGAAAAATGCCAGAATAGTGACCATTACTTGCTTCTTTTTTTTCAACTGTTAATGATTGTTTTACACCCATGATTTCCTGCCAAAACTGGCTTTTTTCTATTTCTAAATGCTGTGGCTGTTGACCGCAGGTATAAAGTTCCGCTGGCCAATTCACTCCTTCGGGGGCAATGTACAATCTACCGCCACAACCTGCTAAAGATTTGACGGTTTGTTCTAGGACTGTGTGTCTAATTTCTGTCAATTCTAGGGGTGAGTGGAGCAAACTGCTAATTTGGTTGACAATGGCTTCATCCCTAGCTTGATGTCGAGCTTGACTGAGTAGAAAAGATTGGGCGATCGCAATTGACAGTTGATCCACAAGCAATTGCACAATTTTTAATTCTCGATCGCTAAACCGTTTAGGTTGCGTGTGATGACAGGCCAAGATCCCCCAAAGCTGATTGTGATGCAAAATCGGCACTGTGAGGGAAGAATAGACACCCATCGTCCTCAGATACTCTATGTGACAGGGGTCTACCTTAGCATAGCGAATATCTTCAGCCGCTAAAGTTTTTCCTGTTTCGGGACAATCTAATCGATTAATTGTTTGATGATTCAATCCGACATCTATAATTACTCGCTGCCTAGCTTTGACAAACATTTCGCGAGCGCTTTTGGGAATGTCGGTTGCTGGAAAATGTAAGCCCAGCAATGACGGCAAATTATTGTCCTTAATCGACTCAGCAATTACCTCACCGCTGCCATCAGGTTCAAACCGATAAATTTTTACCCGATCGCTCCCTAACAAGTTACGGAGTTCTTTTACCGTTGTCGTCAAAATCTCTTGCAGTTCTAAAGAGTGTCGGATGCGAGTAGTAATTCGGTTGAGTAAACTCTCCTGTTCCACAGCAGATATGGACATTTTTATAATTTTTTTACGAGCCATCTTGTTTGATCCCCAAGGCTGATAATAGCATTTTTGCGAGCTATTATCCTAACTCGCAATCTATTACAGAATATAACAATTTAAGCAATAGAAGCAATACTGACTACATAATACTATTATATTGTATCAATATCCATAGTTTTTTTAGCGATATTACAGAGGTTAAGTTATGTAAATGGAAGGGAGCGAGAGTACAGGCTCATCCTTGAAAACAGATGAAAATATAGCCTTTCTCACTTAGGTCAGATACACCAGGTCCTGGGCAAGAGCTAATGGTGAGGTGCGTACTTTACTTTCTTGAGAAAGGCTATAGTATGATTTAAACCTCGGAAGTTAGGGCAGTGGAAAACTTGGGAATCTAGATAATGCTTTAGGTCTTTGGCTGGCATACTTTACAAGGAAATGGAATCAATGTTGAGTTAAATTTATGTTATAGGATAAGTAAAATTACACAGAAACTGCCTGAGTCGGCATTTATGAATTACCCCAACTGGAATCTGAATTTAGAATATTCGTTTGCTAAGAGCGATCGACTGCTGGTCGATCAACGTCCCTTAGTCTTAGCTATAGACGACAATCACGACAACTTAGAGCTGCTAGCACAAATACTCGATTTATTTGGTTACGAGTGCGTCAGAGCCCTAGACGGTCGCACAGCCCTTTCCGTAGCAGTTTCCCGACCACCAGACCTAATTTTGCTAGACATTTGTTTACCGGACATCGACGGTATAGAACTGATGAGCCGTCTCAAGCAAAATCCACAACTGATAAATATTCCGATTATTGCTGTCACAGCACTAGCAAAAACCGAAGACCGCGATCGGATTTTGCAAGCCGGCTGCGTTGCATATATTTCCAAACCTTTTGATATCGATCAATTAGAAATAACTATCCATCGCTATCTCAATTAGAACCAGAACCTGATTGGAAAGGCTGTTTTAGTAGAAAAAATGTAGTCAAACGCACCAATAAATATGGAACCACTGATTTATGAAAATATATTTAACTTTTGATAAGCTGATAAACTCTGTCGGCAATTTAATAAATGTAACTTGAGGAACATTTTTGAAATCATAAAACCAATACGGTAGAAAGATGTTATTCGATCCAGAAAGAAGGAGAATCGGCGTGTATTTATAAAGCAAAGGGAAAACCGCAAACTTAATGCTGGATTAAACGGTAATTTCCTGCGTAAAATCGACTTCGCACGAGACCATACTATGGAGTGTTAGATATGCTGAAACAAATGTGCTGGTTGCCCAGATTGGGAAGCAATGGAGAAAAAATATTGCACCTACGCACTGAACCCCGCCAACCGTGGCGACCTTATACAGCTTTTCCACAGTACGCTGCATCGGACTACCTAGAACCGGATGGTTCTAAAGGGTGGGCAACATTTCAGAAGCTGAAAACTCAAGGCTGGAATTTACTAGCGAGCGAGGGGCAGCAGTCAGATTTCGGCGAACAAAAAACTGCTTGAAAATTAGAAGTTATGAGTTATCAATTTAACTCATAACTTTCTATTGAGTAGCTAGAGCGGTTTCTGAGAAGAAAGAAGTCGAGGCTCTGGATGTTCTATTTGGGGATGTTTTTCTCTTTAGTGCGATCGCTCAATCAAATTTCGGCTCTCTCGTAATTATGGTGATAAGTAATGATTATGAGCTAGCAAAATCTAGGGTTTCAGCTTTCCTTCTTCAAAAATTTAGTATTATTTGCTACATTTTACACCCAACATCCGAGAGAACCGCCAGTAAGCTTTTGAGCGATTTGGATCTTGCATTTAATTAGGTGGACTTACTTAACGCCTTTGAGAGTCCCTTTGTGGTCTTAATCAAGAATCCCCCCGATTCATCGGTGGGGAGTATCAACTACAATCGCCACAACAATTTATAATTCGTCCCATACCCGATTACCAATTACTGATTCCGATGTCTTTAAAATCTATTAGCATTCCACCGAGCACGGATCGCCCACCAGTGGGTATGATTGTCGCTTTGCACGGATGGGGTGCCAATGCTCGCGATTTGACTTCTTTAGCGCCGGCATTCAATTTACCAGACTATGAGTTTGTGTTTGCCGATGCCCCTTTTGCCCATCCCCAAGTACCCGGTGGCAAAATGTGGTATGACCTTCAAGGTAATGACTCTAAGGGATTGATCGAAAGTCGGCGATTGCTAACAGAATTTTTATTGTCTTTAGAAAGCAGTACGGGTGTGCCTTTGTCTAAGACGATTTTAGGTGGCTTTTCTCAAGGTGGAGCGATGACTCTGGATGTGGGATTAACTTTGCCTCTGGCTGGTTTAATTTGTTTGAGTGGTTATTTGCACTCTCAGTCGCCTGTTGCTCTTAGCCAGTTGCCACCTGTTTTAATCGTACACGGGACTCAAGATAATATTGTCCCTGTGAGTGCGGCAGTGCGATCGCGCGATACTTTCACGGATTGGGGGGCGTCGGTGCAGTACCACGAATTTCCCATGGGACACGAGATTCAACCACAAGTTGTAGATCTAATGCGAAGTTTTGTTCTAGAAACTGTGTCTAAATCGGATTAAAGGCTTAGGATATAGTATGGCGGAAATCTCGGGGACGGAATAAAGATGAAAACTTTAACCAAAGCATCGCGCGATATTGCTGTACTTACTTCGGAGGATGTGGCACAATTGGCCGATCGTCTAGAAGTGGATGATTACACAGATCCTTTTGAGGGATTGAACGATTGGCATTTGCTGCGATCGCTTGCGTTTCAGCGCCCGGAGTTGGTCGAGCCTTATCTTCACCTTCTGGACATGGAAGCCTACGACGAAGCATAGCCTCAAAAATAGCAAAAATCTCAGCAAGTTTTAGGAGAAGGTTAGCCACAGATTTGGTTGCCAATTTATATAGATGAGTTAGGGATTTTTGTCTCTGCCGATCTTGATTTTCTCCTAATTCTTTTTTATGCAAAAAGATATGAAGGGTACACGAGTTTTAATTGGCGTTAGTGGCGGGATTGCAGCTTACAAAGTTTGTGAAGTAGTTTCAACTTTAGCCAAGTCGGGAGTTGAAGTCAGAGCTATTCTGACTGATGCGGCTCAAGAGTTCGTCACGCCCTTGACTTTTGCTACTCTCTGTCGCCAAGCTGCTTTTACTGACAAAGATTTCTGGGAAGCCCGTCACGGACGCCCTTTGCACATTCAACTGGCAGAATGGGCATCGGTTTTTGCGATCGCTCCCCTCACAGCAAATAGTTTGGCTAAGTTGGCGGGGGGTTTTGCGGATAATTTACTCACAAATACGGTACTTGCTTCTCAGTGTCCAATTTTGTTGGTACCGGCGATGAATACTGATATGTGGGAACAGCCGGCGGTGCAGCGAAATTGGCGCGACATATTGACAGATAGGCGATATCATGCTATGTCGCCTGGGGCGGGAATGCTGGCGTGCGATCGCGTGGGTGCGGGCAGGATGGCAGAACCCAGTGAGATTGTGGCTCACATAGAATCATTGTTGTATACTAAGGGCGATCGAGATTTAGCTGGTAAACGGGTGTTGATCGGTGCGGGAGGTACGCGGGAACACCTCGATCCGGTGAGGTTTATCGGCAATCCTTCCACTGGTAAAATGGGCCTAGCTCTGGCGCGGGCTGCACAGCACCGAGGTGCGACGGTAACTCTGGTACATAGTATAAGTGGTGATTTATCATTGCCCGGTGTCAGGTCGATCGCCCTGACGAGTGCAGCAGAAATGCGACAAGGGATGCTGGAATGTTTTCCCGATGCGGATTTGACGGTGATGGCGGCGGCGGTGGCTGATGTGAAACCGACGGAGTACCATAGTCAGAAATTGCCCAAGCGATCGCTCCCGGATGCTTTAGCCTTGACAGCGGTACCGGATATTGTGGCAGAGTTGGGAACATTGAAACAGCCACATCAAAAACTAATCGGGTTTGCCGCACAAACAGGTGATATTGTCAAGCCAGCTTGGGAAAAATTGCGGGCCAAGAAATTGGATGTAATTGCGGCAAATCCGATCGACAAAATAGCCTCCGGTTTTGGTAGCAATACCAATCAAGCAATTTTGATAAATGCCGCCGGAAAGCAAGTGGAAATAGCACCTTGCAGTAAATTAGAAATGGCCCATCGCTTGTTTGACTTTGCCCTGGAAGGGATTTAGCAATATCTAGGAGTCCAAAATAAATTGGGCGATCGCAGCAGCCACCCCGTCTTCCTCGACATCCGGCGCCACCCAGTTAGCACCAGCTTTCACCTCCGAGGGAGCGTTACCCATCGCTACGCCTACGCCCGCATAGGATATCATTTCCACATCATTGAAATTGTCGCCGATCGCCATCACGTTCTCTGGCTGCAAACCCAACAAGTCCTCCGCGATGTACTGCACTGCGGCTCCCTTGTTAACCAAAGGGTGAGTAGCTTCAAAAAAAGTGGCAACCGATCGAGTCAAATAAAGTTCTGCTGGTGTGTAGCGTTCTCGCATACTGCTGAGTAAGCCATCGAGTACCCCCGGATTTTCGCACAAAGCCAAAACTTTCGTCGGTTCACCCGGAATATCTCGGCGCAAGTCTGTAATAGCAATTGGTTGAATACCCGATCGTTGTGCGTAAAGTCTGGTGGCGGCGGTAATTTCCGGTACGTAAAGTTGGTCGTTGATGTAAAAATTCACCGAAAGGAGCGATCGTAAATGTGGTTCTTGAAAATGTTCCAACAATTCCAAAGCTGTTTGTTTCGACAAGGGCTGGTGGCGGAGCATTTTTTGACTAGCGGGATCTTGAATCCAGGCACCTTGGTAAGAAATCAACGGTAAATTTGAGCCGATATCCCGATGAAAGCGCAAAGCCGATCGATACATTCTACCAGTAGCCACGGCAACTTGCACTCCCCGCGACTGAGCGGCGAAAATAGCCTGCTTCACTGTTTCTCGGATGTTATTGGATTTACCTGCGATCGTACCATCGATATCGACTACCAGTAGTCTAATGTCTGCACCGCTAGAGACGGGATTTGAGGTCATTATATTTTGCATAGTTGTTTTTAGATTTTAGCTTGAGATTTTCC
>NZ_JAHRFC010000106.1:0-14257 GCF_020883015.1 Microcoleus sp. CAWBG640 | reverse complement strand
GTTATGAAGTACAAAGATATCGTTTCCATTCCGAATAGTTTGGTTTTTGATCTATGAGGAGGTGCTTTCTTCTTACCTATTTAATTTTTCTTTACACAGCGTTGTTTATTTATGTCCGACTACTTATCATAATTTTTAAATTTAAATCTAAGCAATATTTTCCCAATTTTTTCACTATTTTCATGAACAGAAGTAATTATGAAACCTAATCCGCTAAACAAGCAGAAAATATCAACCGCCATCCCAACTCTTTTGACCCCCAATAAACTTCAAACAGCTCATTTGCAACTTAAAACTCCTTACCAACTGATCGATACTGCTTTCAATCTTGAAACAGCCCTTCAACCATTCCAACAAGCAAAAATCATCGGTATAGACTGCGAAACAACAGGGCTTGACCCCTACAAAGCCAAAATTAGATTGTTACAACTTGCCATTCCTGACCATCCAGTAATCATTGTAGATTTATGGGCAATTGAACCGAGTTCCCTCGAACCATTACGCTTGCTCCTAGCCAGTCCTGCACTGAAGGTAGGTCACAACCTCAAATTTGAATGGCAAATGCTCGCTTTTGCCGGACTGGAACCATCCAAACCCTTTTTCGATACCTATTTGGCTTACCGAGTGCTGACGGCTGGACTAAAACGGTATCTGTCCTTAGAGGCTGTCACTGAGAATTTGCTCAAAGTAAATCTAGACAAAACGCAGCAAGTTAGCGATTGGTCAGGAAACTTAACACTCGCTCAACTGCAATATGCTGCTACCGATGCTGCAATTTTACTCCCGCTGGCTGCTGTTCTCGAACAAAAATTGAAAGCTTCTAAGCTTTGGAAAACTGCTTTGCTAGAGTTTTCCTGTCTGCCTGCGGTGGCTTCTATGGAACTCAACGGAATGCTTTTAGATAGAGAACAGTGGAGAGTTTTGGGAGTGAAGCTCTGTTATCAACGCGACTCTCTTTTAAAACAAATTAATTCGCAACTCCATCGACCTAACCCTCACCAACAAATCTCTCTGCTGCCAGAATTTACGGATACAATTAATCCTCGCTCTCCCAAGCAAGTCTTAGCGGCTTTGCAAGAAAAAGGTATTCCTGTTACTTCCACTAGCTCTCAACATTTAATTCCTTTGCAAGGCGAGTATCCCGTTATTCAAGCACTGTTACAATACCGCAGTTTATCGGCTCGTATCGATACTTTTACTCTGGGTTTACCTGAACGCATTCACCCGATTACAGAGCGCCTTCATCCCAATTGGTTTCAGATTGGTGCTAGATCAGGACGGTTTAGTTGTCGAGAGCCAAATTTAACGAATATCCCCAGAGATCAGGAAACCCGACAGTGTTTTAAAGCTCCACCCGGTTACGTCCTGCTCAAAGCCGATTACAGCCAGATTGAACTGCGGATCATGGCGAAGGTTTCCGGCGATCGCACGATGGTCAAAGCTTACTCCAAAGGGGAAGATTTGCACTCTCTCACAGCTTCCTTGGTGCTAGCAAAACCCTTATCTGAAATTACTCTCGAAGACAGACAGCTCGGCAAAATTATTAACTTCGGTTTAATTTATGGCATGGGAGCACAGAAATTTAAGAATATGGCTCAAGCAGAGCATGGAGTCATTTTAACGCTGCAACAAGCTTCACACTTTCGCAAGAAGTTCTTTGAATCCTATACAGGTATCAAACAATTTCACGCCAAAGTTCGGAAGGCCTGGAGCCGAGGTATCCGAGAAAGTCGCACAGTCTTAGGCAGAAGGAGATTATGGTCAAAAGATACTAAACTGCTGCTTAACGAAATGCTAAATAACCCAATTCAAGGGATGAGCGCTGACATTACTAAACTCGCTCTTGCTCTCATTTTTTCACCTCTAAGCTGCACGGATGCTAAACTGATTTGTGTGGTTCACGATGAAATTTTAATAGAGTGTCCTCTTGAAGAAGTGACGGCAGTTAAAGCCTTGCTTAAAAAATGTATGGTGAGAGCCGGGAATAAATTTCTCTCTCCGATTCCTTGCGAGGTAGAAATTAAGGTCATGGAAAGTTGGGGAGGGTAAGAGATTAACGGAGAAAGATTGGGAGTGGGGAGGGGAGAAACCGCACCGCAGGCATTGCTGTGAAAATTCCACTTCCTCACCACTCCCCATTCCTCACTTCCCTAACAGTCGCGGCACGATTCTTTATCAATAAGAACAATTTGATATCCAAAAAATACCTGTATGTCCCATAAAATCATGAGATAAAATTTGTCGGAGAGCGTTAAATAAACCGTATTGGTTTATCATGCACTCAAGTTTTATCGTAAGCAGGTGGCTGATACTCGAATAATTCTTGCTCTCCCGCCGCAAATTTAGATCGATCGCCCCCAGAAGCAGGTCGAGCAAAGGACGCTTTGTTGCGAATCCCCTGGATATCTTCAGAAGAACGCTCAGACGACAGCACAAACTGAGTTCTCTGATAACGCAAATGGGCCAATTCAATCGAACCGGGTCGTCCTTCACAATAGGCTCGTTCAGCACAGCGTTTAACTGCGATCGCAATTTCAGCACTCGTTGCTCCGGCATAATCAGATAGTAGCGAATACCACTGCCTGTCGCTCCAAAGGTTCTCTTTTCCTTCCCCAAACTGCTCTGGGAAATACTTAGCTAAGTGCAAATTGAAAATCTCATAGCGAGCGCCGCTGTGTGGCAAATCCACAAACCAAATTCCGCCGTCGTCAAATCTGCGGATAAGTTCAGCCGGCAGCATTTCTAAGCGGTTAACAGTAGCTAACATTAACACGGGGCTCTCATGTTCCTGCATCCAGGTGAGCAATTTCTGCGACAGTCGCCTAGCTACACCGCCATCAGCATTTGATTCCCAGCCAGAAAAACCCTTGTCAAAATCGTCAAAGAACAGCACGCAGCCGCCCAAATTATCGGCTGTATCCAGCATTTTGTTGAGAGCGCGATCGGGATTAGAGGAACCTAGAATATTGCCCCAACTAGCTGCTAAAAGCGCATAACCTAGCTTCTTAGCAGCTAGCTTTGCACTCAAACTTTTGCCAGTCCCCGGTGGCCCCCACAGCAGCATTCCTTTGGGAGGTCTGAGATGATATTTCTTGGCATCAGCTTCTGACAGCTTTACGACTTCGCTCAAATAAGCGTCTAATAAATCTAAACCGCCAGCATGAGGCACGTCTGGAGAAGCAATGAACTCCAACCCCTGGTCTCGAAGTTGCGATATCTTATGCTCTAATACCAACTCAGCGATATGGACAACTGAAGTAGTCACCGATAGCGAGCGATCTAACACTAATTCAATTTCAGCAGTTGGCAGCCCTAGACTAGAAACAGCCAGCCGTTTTTTAGTAGCTACCGCATCTGAACCAAAATCAAGGGAACAATTGCGATCGCAAAAATTATCTACAAGAACTTCGACTTCAAAGCGATCGGGTAACGGACATTTTAGCAGAGGAATTAGTGGACTTAGCCTTGATGGCAATTGAATGTACTCGCCCAAAAGTATCCAATATTGTTCGGCTGAACGCCCTTTCAGCTCGGCTGAACGCCGTTTCAGCTCAAAAAATGCGTTAGCTAATTGAGAATAACGGCGGACAAGAGGCTGTTCGCTACTGCCTGACTCCAAAATATCCTCTAACAAAAAGATACCGGGATAGTCATTTTCCAGCAGAAATTGCAGGACATCGCTTTCGACAGATAGCTCAGTTTTGCAGAGGACGCATTCACTATTATTATACATCTCTGAAAAAGCATCGGAAACGCTTGTCATGTTTGAGTGAAAACCTAAATTTGGGAGATGTTTATCGAAACACTGCACCTGTTGAAGAGTTGACTGCACCTGTTGAAGAGTTGACTGCACCTGTTGAAGAGTTGCATAGCCAGGATTCCAATAATAAACAGGTAAACAACACTCATTAGCGTACTGATGAAATGATGACAAGATTGTTTGGCGATCGGCACTGTAATATTCGAGGGCAATAATGGGAGTTTGAATAACTCTTAAGTTAGACCAGTTATTGAAAATCTTCATGCGTTATACACCACTACTTACAGGAGATTTAACATAAAATTTAACTAATGTAATTAAAATTTAACTTCCTGCTAATGAGCGAAATTCTCCCCCTCAACTGGAGGGGGTAATTGTGCCTAACGGCACTCATAAATTGATGTTATGTAAGTTAAATTGTCAATCATGGCCACAACTAAAAAACAAACAGCAGCCACTCCAAATCGCTCTCAGTCACCAGTGCCTGCTAAATCAAAACCGCCTGAAAAGCAGAACAATCAAACAGTCGGCAGTAACAATGGAGCTAAATCAAAACCTCAACCTAACCTCAGCTCCGAGCAACTTGCTGTCGAGCTAGTCAAACAGATTCGCAATACAATTCATAAGAAGTACGGTGTGACAATTCAGCGTCGCGATAGCCGTATTTCGACAAAGGTTGGCCACGCAATTCGCGAAAAACTGGGATTGGATATTCAAGCTCAGTTGAACAAGCGCAACGGCAATGGCAATGGTAAAAAGTTCGACTGGCAAGAGTGGAACAATACTGTGTTTCCCAAGCTAGTTGGCCGGCCCGATGAACTCAAGTATGATGTCGAAGTTGTTGCTTTAGCGATGAGCCAACTTTACGATACAATTGCTGACAATCCACAAGCTGCCATTGCCGATTTAATGGAGTTCAATGCTCAAAGCTTAAAGCGTCGCAACGAGTTAGCTAAATCCTCTGAAGAAGATACTGAAGAACTCGATGAGGATGACGATGATGACGATGAAGATGATGACATACTCGATGAAATTGATGAGGATGACGATGATGACGATGAAGATGAGGAAAGCGATGAGGATGACGATGAGGAGGATGATTTTAGTCTAGACGAAGACGAGGAATTTGAGGAAGACGACGAATAATCGCTAAAGTTTGATTAGAATGCTCTGCTGAAAAAGCAGAGCATTTTTTTGCCTCTATCGAGGCCTTTTCCACGAATTGCGATTCAGGGTAATGATTGTCGCCACCGTCCGAATCAGGACGCTCTGGGAAGCAGACCCAACAAATTCACAATCAAGAAAAATTGGACCTTGGTTGTGAATTTAATTTTACCCACTCACCCACCCACTAATTTTTTTGAATTAATTGTAATTAGCAGACTGCCGTCGCTTTAGTTGTGAAGAAAAAACACGCTTGAGGGTTAATCATGGCTAATCGCAAATCCGCTCCAACTCCGATGCAAAAGCAATTTGCAGAAACTCTTGAAGAACAGCGCTTCGAGATGTTTTTGCACGTTGCCCGCGAGTTAACGGGACGTGCCAAACAGCGACAGTTGCAGAAAGGTAAAGCTCTTGACTGGGAAGCGTTCAATACTTGGTTTAACAAGCAATATGAAGGCTACTCGGCTGACGAGATGCTTGAAGAAATCTTGAGCAACGTTTACTGGCTTTCATCTGAGCAAGCAGTGATTGACTTGCACTTCCGTTATATCGAATCGGCAGTCAAAGCTTCTCATAAGAAAAAGGCAACTGACGATAATGAAGAGATTGATGATTTTGTCAAGTAATCAATGACGACCCCCGATAAAGGGATAAAATCCTGCTTAGAGCAGGATTTTATTTGCCCGCCCACCCACCGCACCAGTTCCCTTTGCGACATTTATGAGCGCATTCTCAGAAGGATTTAGTTAATAGCACTTATGGAGTAATAACTTGATTATGTCATTCTGAACCCTTGACGGAGTTTACCATCGAGCGTAGCAAAGGTTCCGCAAGTAAGGCGAATAATCTCAAAGCTTTGCAACACAGTTACAAAGCGTAAGTTATGGTTAATTGGTTTTATCCGAGAATGTAGGTTGCTCAATAAGTCAGCGTAAAACCGTTTGGCAATAAATTAAATGACTGTTTTTGTTAAAAGGCTTTGATATTAAACGCGATCGCGTTTGAGAGATGTTCCACTTGCAAATTATAATCATGTACGAACGTATTCAGCATTTTCTCACCCTCACAATTGAAATTGTGGTAATTTTTGGTTACGGTGGCTTAATTGTTCACTATATCGCTACGCTGTTAGCATCGAAGCGAATGAATCCTTCTGAAAAACTCTCAGCAGAACTTGCCCCCGATTTTGTGCCTCTTCTCAATGAAATTGCTTCCTTTCCTGCTGTTGCCGAATGTGCAGCAACTCCAGAACCCACAGAAGAACAGCGCCTCACCTCTTCGCTACAAGTTAAAGCCGAATTTGCTTCTAATATTCAACTCGATACCGGCCCATTAAATTTACCCTTCATTCAAGTCGATAGCCTCAGTCTTCGACAATGCCGTACCGTTATTCGAGCGCTTAATTCCACTCTGCCACGAAGTGAGCATATTCGCCTTAAACTTAACAAAAAAGATGTGCCAGCAGATTCGTTAAAATTTCAAATTAAGAAGCACTTTGAGCATCGACCGCAGCAAATTGTCTCCCTAATTGAGCAAATTTTGATAGCTAGTTAGAATGCTCGGAGAATCAACGACCCAATTAGTGCTTTATTTCAATAAACCCAATTAGTGCTTTATTTCAATAAAACTTCTAGTAACGAATTGATAGAAAGTTTTATTGATCCAACCTCCCTTTCCATATCGGGCGATTAGTTACTTTTTTCACCGCCAAGGGGAATCAGACCCCTGCCAATCTGTTCGATCAATTCGTTGAGGCTCAATCCTCGTTCGATCGCGATCGCGCGAATTCCTTCCCACCCTACCGACGTTACCTGGATATTTCTTTGCTTCTTGGGTTCTTCATAGCGAGGTTGTCCGCCTGAGCGGTTGAGATTGGCTAACGAGTTGGGATGAGGCTGGATTCCTTTACTAGGTGGCATAGCGTCGATAACGTTTCCCTTTTTCAACTATTTTCGCATTTTCTTGACGGTTTTCGACAGTCGCTATGTTATCGTTGAATAATTAAACGAAAATTCAGCCCGCGCCTAGCCATAAGCTGCGTACAATAGTCAGCGCGGGCGCGACTGGCATGAGACAAGCGAGTCAGGAATGCGTCAAATGCAATCAGAAGCCGACAATCAAGAGCAACAACCGTTAATCGTTTTGCCAGGGGGTGTTGGTGTGTACACCTCCTCCGTTGCGGAAGAACTGCGGATAGACTCTGAATTCCAATCCCTCATCCCTCCCCTAAGTAAGGGCGAAAAAGCAGCCCTGCAAGCCAGTATTCTGGAGGTAGGATGCCGCGACCCGTTAGTAGTCTGGGCGGAAAAAAAGCTTCTCATCGACGGTTACAACAGGTATTCTATTTGTACCGCGCACAGCATCCCCTACCAAACTGTAGAGATGTCTTTCGACAGCCGGAACGCAGTCAAGGTTTGGACGATCGCCAACCAGCTCGGGCGGCGCAGCTTGACACCAGAATCTGTTAGTTACCTGCGCGGCACGTGGTACGAGCTGACCAAGCAATCTCACGGGGGCAAGCGTTCGGCAAGCTGTCAAAATGACCACTTGACAGACAAAACAGTGCCAGAGGGAGCAAGCTGTCAAAATGACCACTTGACAGACAAAACAGTGCCAGAGGGAGCAAGCTGTCAAAATGGCAGCTTGACAGACAAAACAGCACGAGAGTTGGGAGAACGGTTCAAAGCTTCCCCCCGAACGATTTACCGGGATGCCAAATTTACTCGAGCTGTGGATGCCCTCAGTTCTATTGGAGGAGAGGATATGAAGTGGAAAATACTGAATCGCTCTGCGGGGCTGACCAAAAAAGAAGTTATTGCCTTAGCCGCTGAGGTTAAGAGCCGCCCAACTAAAGTTGCCAAAACTTTACAGGGGCGCGACCGACAAGTAAAAACTGAAGGTGAACCTACCATCGCCCACCACCTGACGCTCAAAATTGGTTCCTTGGTGGAAGTGTACGCGCCCGATCGCCAAGACGTTAACGGCAGGTTAGGCCGCATTCAGTCAGTCGGGGAGAAAACTGCCACTGTGTGGATGCGACACATCCCTACCATTACCATGCAGTTATACACCTTCAAACACTCGACTCTTACTGCTATACCGCTCGAAAATCAACCGGGACTTCAAGAAATTTGCGATCGCACTGGCCGACTTCACCAATTAGGAAATCTAGATCCGTTTGAAGTCGAAATTCTGAACTTGTTAGAAAGAGCAACGGTTCTTACTCCCACCGAATTGCAGTATTTAGAACAGATTGAGGATAGACACAAACTTGATTGAGTGCCTCACAACTATTCTTCTTTTTGATAACAGCAATAACTTCGGAAATTTTAGTTGATTCACTTGACAGTTCAAACACTGAATCAATCAATTTTTGTTGAGCTGCTAATTGTTGCAGTGAATAACAAGCTATTGCTCGCACTCGCTCAGGAGACTTGCTAGCATTTTTGGCAGCAAACGGTCCCCAGAAAGCACTCAGTACAATCTTAATCTGTTCCGATATTGGGTATGTTTGACTCAAACAGTAATCCCAAACCATCTCATCGAATGGGTCGTTTAGTGCAACTAAAACACCCGATATTTGCGACTGCACTTGCTTCTGATTTTGGTCAGGTAACGGCTGATTGTTCAAATTGGCAATCATAGATTTCTCCTGTTAAGCTAACTTATTTACATCCCACTCAAGACTTTAGTATTTGCCCTCAAGGAACAAACTGTCGTTCTTGAGGGGAGCGAATCCACAAAGTACAAAATCCTTTTTGTGCAGGTTTACCTTCTACTGTCAGCGTCACCCCCAATCGATTTATCTCAGTTTCACACAGTTTTTTGCCACCTTTCTCGCTCAACAAAGCTTGATTCCAGCTCATAAATTGGCGAGCATATTTCCCTTCATTGCTGGTTGCCCACTGAATTGTATCCGCGTTCTTGCGAGCAAACTGACCCTCTTTGCTCAGCCCCCATTCGAGCGCTACGGCTTGTTCTAAAGTGAGCTGGCGCGGCCCTTTTGGGTCGAGTTCAGGCGCTGGAATGAACCGGGGCAGCGCTAACCCGATAAACGCGCCAATCGCCATTGCCCCTAACACTACCCCGCTTCCAAAAATCACCGACCAAATATCATGAGCAACTTTCTCTAAAGCTGCTTGTCGCACTAGGGTGTAAACTGAGTTAGAAATGTGGCGATGTTGCACCTTAACAGCCGCTTTTCCCTGCCGTTCTAAAAACTCCCTGCTTTCTTTTTCCCAATTTTCAGTAAGTTGGCGAACTTGTTCCAATTCTTGAGAGATGACAGCTTGAGAATCTTTCAAATCACCTTGCCATTTAGATTGCCAATTCTTAAAAAACTGATCAATCTCTTGCGGTTTTTTTTCTAGCAGCAGTTCGAGTTGACCTGTCGCCAGCAATACGATAAAAAGTGGGTCATTTTTATTCAGGCCGTATCGGTAAGCTGTCTGAATGACGTGAGAGCGAAATTTGGAGTCTTTGCCCTTGAGTACCTGGCTGATTAGTGACTCAGTATCTCTCTCGTACATGGGAGGGGCAGATAAAGGATCTCTGTTCAGAGCTTCTCTTTCCCTCGAATCATCGTCTATGAGTTCCCAAAACTCCTCTTCATTTAGCTTACTCCCATTTGATTTCAACTTTTCTTCTACTGCATCTTCTGGGACTGTATCTGGAGAATCTGACAAACTTTGCGAATTTTCAGCGGATTGTATGGAATTATTTTTGGTATTATTAAGTCTGCCCTGTTCCCTTGGCGTTTCCAATATCTCGCCAAACTCTGAGGAGTCAACTTCGGAAAGTTCTTCTAAAAGTCGATCGGACATTTAACCTCCTACCTAATCAAAATCCTAATCTTTATGCTGTTCTGCATCGCGCCTTCTATAGTCTGAGCTCACATTTTGTCCGTCCCATAACGAGTTCATCACGCATTGACTCTAAAATTTACAGTCCTGGACGCAAATTATCGGTTTAGACACTACCTGTAGTAGTAAGATGCGTTTTGGTACACTCAACCCGCTCAGGAATGGTGAAGAAGTTTTTGAAACCCAGGAAATCTCGTAGCGGGCGATCGATCAATCTTCTTACTTTCAGAGTTTAAACGCAATAAACAACGTTTATTGCTAAGATCCAACGCTTGGGATAACACAACTGCGTTGATTGCACTCAGCCAGCGGGCTGGTTTCGGCACACCCTATCAGTAGAGTCTGTGCGTAAGCCTTAATTTAGATTCTTAAAAGCTTACGATACCTTTTTTACAAATTACAGCCTCCTGAGACTTTACAACCTGTTGCTTATTTTGTTACTCATTTGGCTGCTCATTTTCTATCTGCATTTCCTCATTTATTTTTCGTTCGTAGGCACCGATAACTTCTTTTTTATTGCGATTGGGTGCGTTGTTAAACAAACCTACATCTTCTATGAGACGGAAACAGTCTTCCAGAAAAGTATGCAATCGCTGCTGACTAATCAAGAAAAATTCAGAGTGTTTCATTGCTTGAGAAAATGACAACCGCTTCGTATCAATAAACTTGCGCTCTCTTGCACTCAGCGCCGGCAAATCTACCACAGGAATTCGGTAATTATTAATGAGCTTGTTCATTTCCTTATGGCTTTGTACGTGCGACCAATCTTTGCAAACTCCAAAATTGCGGACAAAAATGTGATTGAGCTGACCTTCAAAGTAGTTGAAAGAGTCAATAAACATTTCAATGCTGTCCGTCGTACCCCCGCAAATAAACCACTTGCATACATCAACTCCTGACTGCTCTTTAAAATCAGGAGAGGTTAAATTAGCTTCGTCAATCCATTTGTTGATAATGCTGTAAACCCGAGCTGGTAAATTGACAATCACAGGAGTTTCTACTGCTGTTTCAAAAATAATATCGATCTCGAAAAACTTCTCTTCATCTTCAACTAAAGCTACGATTTTTGCATTGTGTTCAGGATAGCGCTGCTGCACGTCAGGATTTTGAAAATCACCATCAATTAACGTGTACAGCAGTTCATACTTCTGATTGAATTCAACCAGAATCCGAGTTAGCATCGACTTGCCAACGCCACCTTTCTCGCCGTCAACCAAGTGAATCATGTTAGTCATTTCATTCCTCCTTGCTGGATGTCGATGTCTATTCAAGACTTAATAATTTTTAACTAAAGCTAGGCCCGACCATTGCCGGATCGAAACCAGCTAAGTTAAATGCGCTGTTTTCAAACTCAAGTTCTCCCGAAAATTCCTCTGGTTCTTTTTCTTCGGATAAATTTGCTGGCTTTAAACACTCAGTGGTAGTTAATTCCGTAGCAATAGATGCACCTGGATTCGACAAGTGAGAGAAAGTAGCTAAAGGAATTAAACCCGAAGAAATACCAGGGGCAATTGCTCCTAACTCGGTACAGTTAAATCCCACATCTCGGCAAACTTCATCTATCTGTCTGAGCAAAAAATTAATGCTTTCTCGCCTCAAATACTCTAAGTCTGTACTAGAATGATTACCGCTATTGCGTAAAGCTGCTAATAGCCACCGCGCTTTGATTAGAGGTAAAATCGTTTCCTTGAAACTAAAAAAAGGATGATTTTGCAGGTAAGATAGCAAGATAGCGTCTTCGGAATCTGGCAAAACTTGACAGCGCCAGAAAAATTCCTTGTAGCGTTTTCTAGGCATAATTCCTCACCTTTTTTCCAGCACCTCGGTAGGGCCCTCCCAATAAGAGAGCTGCATCTAAGTTTGCTTCAGAGTCCTCTAATGAAGGTTCTGTATTCGACTCATCACTCAATTCATCAGAAGCATCTAAGCTGCTATCTTTTATACTTGAATCAGCCTTTTGTTGAGCGCAAATTTCACTGTTTTGTTCAGTAATATCTTCAGTGTTTTGTTCAGTGGGTTCCTCAATTTTTTGTTCAGCGGGTTCTTCAATTTTTTGTTCAGTAATATCTTCAGTCTTTTGTTCAGTAGATTCCTCAATTTTTTGTTCAGTAGATTGCTCGGATTTAGCGTGAGTAAATTGCTCAATTTTTAATTGAGTAGGTGGCTCGGATTTTGGGTGAGTAGGTTGTTCAGATTTTGGGTGAGTAGGTTCCTCGGATTTTGGCTTGGTAGATTGTTCAGCACATTCTTTAACACTCTGTATATCAGTCGGAGGTACTGGACTATCTCCTGAAGTGGAAGTTGTATCTTCTGCCCTCTGAGAAGTTGCCGCAACAGACCTTTGCCTCAGTACCTCAAACTGAGATTTGAAGTAAGAAAATAGTCCGTAAACATCAGCGATGCGACAACCTAAGCCATCAGGGTCAAGTGTTTTTGGCACTGTTATACCTGCGTGCCAAGACAGTGAATAATGAGAAAACTGATTTCGCAGTTCGGGCTTCATATATTCAGAAGTACCCCCGCAAAATACAATTTCATCTAAATCGGGCGGCAGCACTTCATTAATCCAATGAGATAACATTCGAGCGTAGTCAAAGCGAGACAGCTTGACTGCTTCAATCAATTGGTCAACTTCTCGATCTTTCGCTGCATCCTCTCGATTTCGAGCAATTCGGTAAAAGTAAGGGCGGTTGTAGCTTACACCTGAAGAAGCGATCGATAAAGCCAAACGGGAAGCATCGTAGTTAGAGGTTCGCTCTTGAACTAGATCCACCAACTTTACCATTCCTAAGTCTGAAGTTTTGCCTTTACCGACAGCACCGCGTGCCGAAACTATTATCGAAGCATTGCGAAATCCTACCATCACAAAGGCAGTTACCCGCTGCTTGAAGGCTGAACCTAAATTGCTGTTGTGGATCAAAGCAATGCCGCCGCCTTCTTGCAAAGCTTGGGTTTTGTCCAGGGTGACGGATAGCTTGCCGGTGGGTGTTTCAAATGAAGCAGAGTATTGACTTAATAGCTCAAAAAATTGCTTGGAGTCATTAAATTCGCCTGGGGGCAAGAAAACGGAGATCGCAGCGCTGAATTGATTGCCTAAATCTAACTTCCGCGACACCACCCACAAAGCTGCTAGAGCTTTGTACAAAGCGCTACTGTACTTCAGTCCTGCCAAACCGATATGAGCATTGAATTGCGCTGCTGCCAGGTAGCCAACGGCTCGACATTCATTACCAATTGCCACCCAAGCGATATTTTCGGGAGATGCCGATGCAAGGTTAGGTTTTGTGAAACAATTGGCTATGTCTTGGCTCACCGGCCCCACCTGCGATTCCATTACAAAGGAGCTTGCTTTACTGCCTGCTTGCGAGCTTTGGCAGAAAACTCTAGTAGATAAGCCGCCAAAATCTATAGCCAGAATCGCATCTGGTATTGATGGTTTTTTCTTCATAAACGCTGGATTTTATTACGTTATAAAATGATAGTATTGGCTTCTATTTAAGTCTGACCTCACCAATTATGGTGATTTAGGATAGTTTAAATAGCCCCCTCCAAATGACGGGGACAGACTGCCTTCTCCAAATGGCGGGGACAGACTGCCTTTCAAGGAAAATATCTCGGTTTGTGCCGATTGCTTTGCGCTTCCTACAAAGAGCAACTATGTCAAGGTTACGCTAAGATGAAAGGCAAACGATTAATTTTAATAACTATCCTGTCTTCGTTTAACTCAAGTTGAGCCGGGATTTCTGGAGCTTCAAAGAAATAAATTGGGTACGGTAATCTTCGGGCAGCTTGATTTGATGTTTCCGCTCGAAACTCTGCAACTCTGCTTCCGCAAGCGTTGGCCTCAGTTTGTATTGGTGAGAATCTGTGCGTGTTCCGTGCAGATTTTTATCTTTTTGCTGCAAGGGTTGAAGCAGTTCTGCTAATTCTTTAATATTCTTTGATATTTTAAATTGCCGATTCCAGAGAGCAATCCATCATATCCCAGTCAATGCCATCATCGGGGAACAGCGATAATTGTCCAGGCGAGACGTTGGATTGCCCGCGGTTGTGGTAAGAAAGATGACACGCAGTACAAAGGGCTATTAAGTTTTCTGGGCGATTGTCCTCCGGTATTCTGTTGCGGTGGTGCACCGCTAAAGTTAAAGCACACCGTTCAGATTTGGTTAAGCCGCTTTGTTTACCGGGTCGGAGTTTACCGGATCGGAGGCATTGTTGATGGCACTTAGCACAACGCCAGCCCGCGTTTTCTTTCACCGAGAGCGCAATCTCTTGCCAATTGTCGGGATACCTCTTTGGTTTAGGCATAGCTCATTATTGAGGAACAGTTCTTCTATCATTCCACTAGACATCTCCCAAAAAGAAATAGTTTGCCGATCGCTCTTAAATTATAATGGAATTTTACCTCAAAAAACATGAGCCAGCTCCGAGAATATCTTGAAAAACATCCATCCGAGACTCAAAGAGTGTT
>NZ_JAHRFC010000105.1:0-14298 GCF_020883015.1 Microcoleus sp. CAWBG640 | reverse complement strand
AAACGCCCAAAAGATATCCTCACGCTCGATTGAGCAAACGTGAGGAGTTTGGGAACCCTGGAAACAGGGATATTAAGTTGGAAACATCTTAAGAATCCTCGCGCCTTCAGGCCGAGTGAGTGTCAAAAGACTTATGCAAAAAACCCGGTTTCTTCCAAAAATCGTCGATTTTTTCGACAAATATTCACGCAGGGTTTCGACTCCGCGGTTCCTGAGCCCTTCGGCGTAGTTTATCCTGAGCGTAGTCGAAGGGCTCAGGATAAACGTAGTCGAAGGGCAACCACCTGGGGTTTTTGGTCCCCCATGGGTCCTGGACTGAATTTAAATTTTTGGGTGGGGCGGGCTTCTAGCCTGCCTTTGATGCTGCTTGTTTTTCGATGAGTCCGCCGCCAAGAAGCAAGTCCCCTTCGTACCAAACGGCGGCTTGTCCGGGCGTGATGCTCAACTGCGGTTCGTCAAAAATTAACTTGACTCTTGTACCGCGAGTATTTTCTGCTTCCTGGGAGGATTCTAGGGGAATTACTGTGGCGGGGACTGGGTGCGATCGATACCGAATCTGTACTTCGGCTCGAATGGGAGCTGTTGGCTGTGCTACAGAAACCCAATTCACTTGCTGGACATAACACTCGGATTCTACTGCTAAGAGTCGATCGCCCACAATCACCCGATTTCTGGCAGCATCCAATTCGACCACGTACAGGGGTTCAGGTGCTGCAATACCCAGTCCCTTGCGTTGGCCGATGGTATAGTGGTGTATCCCGTCGTGCTGTCCGAGCACTCGGCCATCCTTGTGCACAATATCACCCTTTTGCGGAGCAATGTATTTATCCAGAAATGCCCGCATGGAACCGTTACTTTCCACCAAACACAAATCCTGACTTTCCGGCTTATCAGCAGTTGTCAAGCCAAACTCCGCGGCTATTCTGCGAGTTTCAGTCTTGGTAATTTCCCCCAAAGGGAACTCCGTACCTGCTAGAAAATTTTGTGTCAAATCGTACAAGAAATAGGACTGGTCTTTGCCAGGGTCGATCGCCCGACGCAACTGATAGCGACCTGTCAGAGTATCATGAGTAATCCGAGCGTAGTGACCTGTAGCAATTTTGTCAATTCCGAGTTCTTGGCGAGCATACTTGAGCATCGGGCCGAACTTCACAGTTTTATTGCACTGGGAACAAGGCAAAGGCGTAATTCCAGCACTATAACCATCCACCAAAAAATCCACAATACTTGCTTGAAAAACCTCGCGGCTGTCAACTATGTGGTGAGGAACGCCCAACTGTTCGCAAATTTTAGCTGCATCGACCATTCCCTCAGAGCAACACTGGCCTTTACCTTTCATCAGCCACAGGGTTAAACCCACCACTTCATATCCCTGATGGTGTAGAATTGCGGCTGCTGCGGAACTATCGACCCCGCCGGAGAGGCCTACAACAATCTTGTTCATAGTTAGGATAAAACTGGCTATTTTACTGGAACTTCGTTCGATCGAGCTAATTTATTATAGTACAAAAATACTACAAGTTGCTACTGTTGCTGTTCTTTGAAATTTTAACATTCCTTTGACACTCAAGCGGTCTAAAGACACGCTCGATTCTGCAGACAGAATAGACATAGGCAACGCCCAAAGTCTAACTCTCGCTACGGTCGTCAAACACCGTCTATTCAGTCGGTCAAGGCTTACACCTAGCTTACTGACTACTTTTCTCAGAATATTAGCAGAACCATTTAAGTCTGCATTCACCACAGTTCCATCGGCTGACTGATACAATCCACGTTTAATTCGTCTTCCAGATGCTTTCCACCCAAATGGTTTTTCACCATATTTGGGTAGGGAGTCTCCATCTAGAAAACTAGCTTTTGAGGTATACGCTTCTTCGGTTTCGGTAAACCTAATGCCATATAAATAACAGAGCTGTTTGAGTCTATCCTTTAATTTTCCTAAAGGCATTTGAACAAACTTTTGATTGTTTACTCTGCCCATATTGACGCTAGACTTAAACCCTTCATTCCAGCCACAAACAATGTTGCCAATTCCGTATTTTAGGCAATGGCTGACAATCAACTTTGTAGCCTTGTTAATCCCATCGCGCATTTGGTGATTGCGTTGGCGAGTTACACGGTCTAACCAATTGTCCCAATAGCCTTCGGGCTTTCCTTCTTTTCTAGTTGCTACTTTTTTGTTCCACAGTTGATTCATCGCTTTTATGGCACGAGCATCAATCAGGAAGGAATTTCCCAGTGTATCGACACAAGCTGCTAAATTGTCAGCAGTTCCCAAATCAATTGACAATGCTTGACCGATATCTAGATTGTATTGTTCTTTTTCAACTTCGTAGGACATTTCCAGGTAAAAAGCGCCATTTTTAGGAATAATTGTAAACTCTTTAATCTTTGAAAACTTAAGATTTGATGGCATAGGTAGAAAGAATTCAGAGACTCCAAACCATCGTTTTACCGTTAACCCCAAGGAAAACCTTAACTGATTCCCAACAAGTTTAGGCTGTAAACCTCCCGAATTAGGATAAGCTACTTTGAACAACTTAGCGCCCGTAAGATATCCTGGTGGCTTGGGCTTAAAATGCAGTTGACCTTTGCTGCCATTAGCTGAGTAGATGTACCTGCGTTGGTGGTTAAGTCGTTCAAAGGTCGCTCCAGTCGTTATTTGCCAGAGGAGTTTCCGCAACTAAAAAAACTGCCGTCTTTGTGGACGAGCAGCTATTTCGTGAGTACGGCAGGCAATATTAGCAGGGAGGTTGTAAAAAAATATATAGAAGACCCGCATCACTCGGCCAACTAAAGAAAGAACACGGGGACTGAAGTCCCCCGCGCCGCTTCCCTAGGAAGGTCTAAAGACTCGCTCGTTTCCCGCATCCCGTATTACTATGATGACTATTGAAAAGTTTATTGTCTCGGCTGACCAAATGCGACAAATAGAAACCAGAATCTTTGCCGCTGGAATGCCCTCGGCAGCTTTAATGGAAAAAGTCGCTGGACTGCTCGCCAGACGGATTCAGGCGCTTTTGAAGTCCGAGGGAAGAAGTCCGAGGGAAAAAGAAGAACCCCACGCCCCCAAGGGGAGAAGTCCGAGGGAACAAGTCAATTCCTCCCTACTTCCCCCAAGAGGGGAAAGAAGAGGGAATAGGGATGAGGGATTTGGTTATCTAGCAGAGGAGTCTCAAGGGAAAGATATCGTCAATTTTCAATTCCCGGTTATTGGGGTATTGGTGGGGCCAGGACACAATGGCGGCGATGCTTTGGTTGTGGCCCGCGAATTACACTTTCAAGGATTTTCAGTAATTATTTACTGCCCGTTTTCTAAACTTAAAGAACTCACAAAAAGTCACTCTGATTATGCGCGTTCTTTAAATATTCCTTTTTTTGATACGATTGAACCGCTGAAAAAATGCGATTTGTTCATAGATGGTTTATTTGGATTTGGGTTGGAACGGGAAATAGTTCATCCGATTAGCACCGCGATTGATGCAATCAATAAGTTAAATAAACTTGTTTTTAGTATTGATATTCCGTCGGGAATTCATACTGATACAGGCACAGTTTTGGGGACGGCTATCAGGGCTACTCATACCTTATGTTTGGGTTTGTGGAAGTTGGCATTTTTGCAAGATAAAGCGTTAGAATATATCGGGACATCTGAGTTGATTGATTTTGATATTCCGTTGGCAGATATTGTGGCGATATTGGGAGATTTTCCGGCAATACAACGGATTACTCCAGCATCTGCAATTCAGTATTTGCCGTTGCCCCGATCGCCTATTGCTCATAAATACACCAACGGTCATCTACTAATTATTGCAGGTTCAGCCCGGTACAGCGGAGCTGCAATTTTGTCAGCATTAGGAGCAAGGGCAAGCGGGGTGGGAATGCTGTCAATTGCTGTTCCCATATCGATGAAACCGATGTTGAGCAGTCAGTTACCAGAGGCATTAGTTATAGGATGTCCCGAAACTTCCAGCGGTGCAATTAAGGATTTGCCCCTAGGAATCGATCTGGGTATCTATGATGCGATCGCGGCGGGGCCTGGTCTGACGTTGGAAGCTGCTATTACGGTAGAATCTGTGTTAGAGAGCGATCGACCTTTAGTCCTAGATGCCGATGGTTTAAATATACTGGCTCAACTTGGCACTGTGCCGATTTTGTCGGAACGCTCAGCACTAACTATTATCACACCTCATCCAGGGGAATTTCAGCGTTTATTTCCCGAATTAGCTGACAAAATGGGCGATCGCATTACCGCAACTCAACAAGCGGCTCAGCTCACCGGTGCAGTGGTATTGTTGAAAGGAGCCAGAGTTTGTATTTGTTTTGACGACAAGGGCGATTCCCTAGGGGATAGCTACGCTTCACGTACCATCACTTACCTCAATCCCGAAAGTACACCAGCCCTGGCTAGAGGTGGCAGTGGGGACGTTCTCACAGGTTTGTTGGGTGGTTTGATGGCAGGTGCGATCGCCCGCAAATCCTGCCCCAAATCCGTGGTAGAAACAGCAGTTTGGTGGCACGCTAGAGCGGGTATGATGGCTGCCAAAGAACGGACAGAATTAGGAGTTGATGCTTTTACTTTGACCGAGTATTTAATCCCAGCTTTGCGGGAATTTTATTAATCTATAGCAATCCTTGCAGGAGTCGTAAATACTTTTACCCCACCCCAACCCTCCCCTTACTAAGGTCCGGGAGTAAGAAATTCACAAATGATTTAGGATTGCTATACATCGATCTAACTGAAAGGATTGATACTAGAATTCGGATTGATTTAACCGCAGAGAACACAGAGGACACAGAGGAAGAGATAACAGAGATTTGAATAATTCCGATGCCAAGGGTGAATTTATTGTGAGGTGGGCAGGAGAACCCGCCCTGGAATGGCTGACTTAGTTAGTATGCAGAAAGTCCGAAATTAACCTTTCATTAAATTTTCTAATTTATCAACCATCTTCTCGACAATTCCCTCGGAAGTAGATGCGGCCGATGCTTCCGCTTCAATCCGCTTGACAACCTCCTCTGGAAGATTCAGTAATTGCACTAATTTTTGATAAGCTGCTGCTTCTTCAGCATTAATTTTTGGTTCATCGGGAGTGCGAGCACTAGATGCAATCACCTCATAACCTAGTTGCAGCACCAATTCTTTTTCTTCCTGACTTTGTAGTTGACAAATCAACTCCTCTAGAGGAATATTTTGCATCACATAGTCGCGGAGTTCTTGTTGCAATTGTTGACCATCGACATCGGCGACAAATAAACTGCAAAAGCGATCGAGCATTAAATTGACTTCTTCTGTTGCTAATTCTCCGTCAGCCCAGGCCATAGATGCAACTATTCTTAACAGGTTCATCTGGCGGGGTGTAATGGATGGAGGAGGTGGGGTTTGCATAAAAAGTTTGTTATTGGTTATGGGTTATTTATTAGTTGTTATTGGTAGGAATCCACCCATAACAACTAATAAATAACTACTAACCATAATGTCACAGTTTTTATAAAGCAACTCCCAGCCACCCGGTAAAGTTTTGTTTCTGAATCAAACTTGGCTGTTCCACCGCCAGAATCTGATAGCGGGCTGGCCGCGGGCTGGCGAGAGTAACCCGACAAGTCCGCAGTTGGTCTTGGTGAAACACTGTCACCTCTACCGTGTCCCCAGGCCGATAATCTTTCAGCCTCTCGCTCGCTTGTTCTGCATTTACTCGAAAACCGTCGATCGCCAGTAACTCGTCCCCAGCGTCAATTCCCGCCAACTGTGCGGGAGCTCCAGCTTCGACAAATTTAACCATGTCCCGCCCGTTTTCGACTCCCAAAGTCCAACCCAGGCTAGGAACTTCGTTAGTTTCATCTACCACAAGTTCCAGCCCAAAAGGTACGAGATATTGGTTGTAGGGCAACTCTTGGGTACCGTCAATATAGCGCGCAAAAAAATCACTCAAATCCATACCAGCTACCGACTCGATCGCCTCTTGTAACTGTTCAGGAGTAAAACCAATTTCTGAGGGTAATGAATTATCAAGTAATTCCCCGTTCCCTGGAATTACAGATTTTTTAGTTCCACTGTTTTGAGCTAAATTTCCCTGACCAAATTTATGCCACATCAAACGCATTACATCATCCAACGAGCGCTCATTGCCGTGTTTTGCCCTAATTAATAAGTCAAGTAAAAACGATACTAACTCCCCTTTTAAGTAATAAGAAATTTGCGAATTATCGCTATTACTATCCCTGCGGTACAGCTTAATCCAAGTATCCCAACTAGACTCGCTAGCAGATTGTACTTTCCGCCCAGGAATGGTTTGCAAGCGAGTAATTTCCTTACTTAGACCCTGCAAAAAACCCTTCACGCCGTAGAGACCTGAGCGAAAAGGAATCACTAAATCGTAATAACTCGTGGTCCCTTCGGAGAACCACAAAGAAGTAGTATAGCTTTCTTGGTTGTAATCAAATACTTCTAGAGCTTTCGGTCGGATGCGCTTGACATTCCAGAGGTGAAAAAATTCGTGGGCCACCAACTGCATAAAGCGATCGTACTTGTCTTTATTCCGAAAACCAAAACGCGGATAATTGAGAGTGCAACTATCTTTGTGTTCCAATCCCCCAAAACCTGAGCCTGACAAATGTAGTAAAAATACATAACGGTCGTAGGGCAAACCGCCAAACATTTTCGCTTCGACTTCGATCACTTTTTGGATATCTCGAATTACCTGTTCCGGTTGTAAATTACCTTTGCCCCACACAACTAGCTGGTGGTTTTTCCCCATTACTTCAAAATCGTACAAATCGTGACAGCCAATTTCAAAAGGAGTGTCTACGAGAGTGTCAAAATCCACCGCCTCGAAAGTATAGGGTTCCCCAGAAACGGGTGGTAAAGTAGTAACTATCCGCCATTCTGGTCGTGGCGTGACAATTTTTATCCTGTAAGAATTGCTCTCAAATCCTGGCAAGAAAAAGCACAGAGCTGCGGGATTGAAATAACCGTGAGTTGAATCTAAATGATTGGTTCGCACTGTCAGTTCGTTAGCAAAAATTCGGTAATTAACTGTTACATTAGAAACCAAATTAGTCTCGATTTGCCAGTGATTTTTGCTTTGTTTGCGCCAAGATAAGGAGCGATCGCCCTCAGTGGTCGAGCGAAAATCTTGCAGGTGTTTGGCGTACTCTCGAACCAAGTAAGAACCGGGAGTCCAGACAGGCATTTTTAAATCCATCATCGGCTCGGACCAACCTTGCACGCGCAAAGTCACTTCAAACAAGTGAGATTCAGGATTGGGCATCGCCACGGAATATTCAATGGTCGGTGCTTGAGGTTGCTTTGAAAGATTCGCGGCAACCAACGAGGTATCCAAAGAGGTGACATCAGTCATTGACTTGCTAAATTCATCAAGTGCTTGAGGTTAATCAAATGGATAGTTTGGCGTTCGGGATCGACACTAATCCAGCCTTTGCTATCGAGTTTTTCCATAATTTTGCTGGTTTCATCTAGGGTGATTTCTGTAATGTCCGCTAAGTCTTCATAGGGGATATTAAAGATATCTTTGCCCTGGGCAGTTTTCTGACCGTAGTTTTCTGCCAGCTCGACTAAGGTATTTGCTAGTTTAACCGCTGGCTGGCGGTTGCGGAGTTGATACCGGAGATTTGTTTGGCGGAGTCGCCGTACCATCAGTTGCAGCATTCGGTGGTGCAACTGCGGATCTTTGAACAGGGTTTGGATAAATCGCTGAGCCGTAACGCTGATCAGTCGCACGGGTGATAAAGCAAGTACGTCATTCGATCGCGGAGATTCGTCCAGAATCGCCATTTCGCCGAAGAATGCACCCCTACCCAAAATAGCCATTGATACGGCTCGATCGCCAGACAGGTGTCTGACTTTGACCCACCCGGAAACTACAAAGTAAATAGCGTTACCCCAAGAATCCTCCATCAAAACGGCTCTGCCTGCGGGATACTCGTGCTTGACGGCATTGGATAGTAGCCCTCCCAAGGTTTCTGGGTTAGCACCCTTAAACAGGGGGAAAAGCTCACTGAAAGCTTCTGTCTTCATGCAAGTTCGCTGAGGTAGGAAATTTGACATCCTCACCGCACTGTGAGGGCGGTGATTCTTGACACTTCCGAAAGGTGATCCTACCCAAGTAGTTTCACTCTCCCGACCTGTCCATTTAGAGTCGTGGCAATGCCCTATCCCGACTTTTTACATTAGACCATAGGACTGGTGGCACTGATTCACAAAAGCCGCCCTGGGGAAGGACGAGGTTTTCAACCCAGTTTACGGATCGGAGGGCTCAGGCGGGCTTGACGCCAAATCCACAGATTCTTTCATAGTCAACTGGTCTAGCGCCCTCCTACTGCTATGCGAACTTTTGGTAACAGAGATTCTATGTACTCCGGCTGGCCGATCGCGATCGCCTGAGAGTGGGCCAGACTTGCGGGATCGAGAGCATCGGGAGTCCACCGCAGAGGTTGACCTTCCAAGTCGCAGCAGACTAATCCGGCTGCCTTGGCTAGGGCGAGAGGGCCTGCGGTATCCCACACTTTGACTCTACCGTTGAAGTAGAGGTACAAACCGGCTCTACCGCTGATGACTTCGAGAACTTTTAAGCCAAAGCTGCCGAGGGAATAAAATTCGACACCAGGTATGATTTGAGCGATCGCCATACCGTAGTTTTTCTGATCTTTATCTCCCAGGACAATTTTACAACTATCTGCTGTCGGAGCCGGTGATTTGTGCAGGGCGATCGCAGAAGGCTTCGAGTCTCCAAGGGTTTGGAACAAGCCCCAATCTTTCCCGCCGAAGTACATCTGCTCAAAAGCCGGAGCGTAGATCCAACCCGCTACCGGTTCCCCCTCTTGCAGGAGCCCCACCATCAGGGCATAGTGGAGTTTCCCTTGAATAAATTCTTCGGTGCCGTCTAGGGGGTCAATGCACCAGAGGCTTTTGTAATTACCCAGGTAAGCTGCTCTGGATGCGGCATTTTCCTCAGTAATTATACCGTCTTCAGGAAACAATGCACCAAAGGCGGTGGATAGCTGTTGGTCTAAGAATCGATCGATACTGGTTACGTAGTCGTTGGGCCCTTTCTCGCAAACTTCAAAGGGTTCTGCTGCGAGTTTTTGAGCTTGTGCACCGCACTCCCGCAGGGTGGAACGAATTTTTTGGTCTTGGTCAGGAGTAATATACATGATATCAAGTCTGGTTGAGTGTTCCACAATAGACATCTGGTCTCAAAAAACCTGTGAACAACAAACTGTTTGGCCTGTTCCACAGGAATTATGGGAGATGTCTAATAGTCTACGAGCATCGGGCGGAGGAGACCTCTGGCGATCGCCAATAGGAATTTAATATGGTAAATTGATTATTAGAGCTTTTTTAGTAAAATAAATAATCGCTAATTTTTAGATTAATTTTGTGGAAAATTTGTGGAAAATTTACCATCAATTACCTTGTATTTCTATTATAAACAAAGTTCTTGGACTCGCTCCAATTCCAAATCTGCAAAAAAGTCCACCGTCCAATTAGCTTGGCGCTGGATCATATGAAACGGGTAAGTGTGAGTGACACCCAATACCTGAATCCCCGCTGTTTTTGCCGCTTCAATCCCCGCCAAACTATTTTCCACCGCCAAACACTCCCCCGGTTGCAGGTTCCAGCCTGGATATTGCTGATTCATCAATTCCACAGCCAACAGATAGCCGTCTGGTGCTGGTTTGCTCGCCGTTATATCATCCCCTGTGACCATGAATTCAAAGTTTTCTGTCAAACCAGCCAGATTTAAAACTAATTCTATATCCGATCGCATAGCCCCACTGACTATGGCCATTTTGAGTCCGGCTGCCCGAATTTTAGCAATAAACTCTGCTAAACCTGGATAAATCGGCAATGTTTCCAGACTATCTATTCTGGCTTGATAAGCTTGGGCTTTGCGGAGTAACAACCGTTGGAGGTAAACTTCTGTGACAAAACGCCCTCTGCTACTCAATAATTGGACAATGCAACCTCGATCGCTCTTTCCCAAACAAACTGCTCGAAACTCACCGCGTTTGAGCTGAAGATTTTCCTCCAGCATCAATTTATCGATTATTTGCTCGTGCATCTGCTCGTCATGAATAATCACGCCGTTAAAATCAAAGAAAACTGCTTTGAGAGTCATGAGTTATTTGTTATTTGTTATTCATTATTGATGCTTTATTATTTATGATTCTCAAGCAGGAGTGGGAAAGCCTTGTAAATCGCCATCAACATCAGGAGTGCGATCGAGCCAATTCCACTCCCAAGCCGCCCGCACCTCCTCCAAATTTTGACCCGGAAGAGGTTTCACGCCTTGCGTCACCTGATGTACCCACCAGTGATCCTGAGTTTGTACTGAGCAGAAGCCCGCTGCTCCCATCCAAGCATCAATGCTACCCACTGCGTAAGACTTAATATAAGGCTCCTCAAAGATATCAGTCAGCCACTCTGTCTGGCGCAAAGTTTTCTGATTCCCGTCCAAAATTACTACTTGTCCCCCAACTCCCAGCAATCGGAAACTTTCTCGCAAAATAGCCTGCGACACAGCAGGTGGTGTCTCATGAAACAGCAAGGAAGCAGCCACTAAATCGAAGCTACCATCGGGAAAACCCACGCTTTCGGCATTACCGTGACACCACTGGATGTTGCATCCGGCTTTTTGAGCTTTCATGTCGGCTACTACCAACATATAAGGCGATAAGTCGAGGCCGATAACTTCCGCTTCGGGAAAGGTTTGCTTGAGCAGGAGGGTGGTTGAACCGGTGCCGCATCCCAAATCGATAATGCGACGCGGTTTAACCCGTACTGCATCAATTAAGCCTTGTCTGACGACTGTTTCGTTAGGAGGCAAAACATATTGGGTAATGGGATCGTAGGAAACGGCGGCACTGGGATTGAGGTAGCCGCCTTTAATGCCATGAAAGTTTTGGCTGCTGTAATATTCAGGATAAACTAGGTCTGGTTGTCGGTAGCTCCCGGCTGCTGTTTCCCAGTCGATACTTTGGTAGAATCGTCCGATTGCTTCTTCGTCGATCGCCAGTCGAATTAAGGGCGATAAAAAGCGTTCAAAAATTGTCTCCTTGCCAACCGCCATAAAACTCCTCTCAATATTAACTTTTTAATCCTAGCCAATAGCAAGGAACTTCAACTACAGACTACTGACTTCTTCCTTTTTCCTTCTTCCTTCCCCTATTGTCCCCCCCAATGGTAGCGTTTCCTTCTTGCTTCTGGCTTCTTGCTTGCCCTTATGAAAAGGAATTTTAACCGAAAATTCCGTGCCACGGCCAGGAGGTGTAGAAATATTGATGGTGCCACCATGTCCGTCCACTACAATTTTATAGCTGATCGCTAACCCTAAACCCGTGCCTTTGCCAACGGGTTTAGTCGTAAAAAACGGGTTGAAAATTTGATCTTTAATTTTCTCAGGAATTCCCGGACCGTTATCGGCGATCGCCACTTTGATAAACTTAGCACCATTTTCTCTCAGCAATGCTGTAGAAATAGTAATAATTTTATCCCGGCGATTGCTCTCAAACAAAGCATCGATCGCATTGCTGAGCAAGTTCATAAACACCTGATTTAGCTGTGAAGGATAGCACTCTACTAACGGTAAATCTCCGTAGTGTTTGACTACATAAATTCCATTTTTAATCCGATTGGATAGCAGCAGCAAGGTATTGTCAATACCTTCGTGAATATCGGCTAGCTTTTTGTCGGATTCGTCCAGTCTAGAAAAGTTGCGTAAGGAAAGAACTATATTGCGAATCCGCTCAGTTCCTATTTTCATAGAATTTAACATTTGCGGCAAATCTTCTTCGATAAAATCCAACTCAATTTCTGTGGCAAAATCTTCAATTTCCGGTGGAATTTCTGGAAAAGCTTGTTTGTATAAACTCACCAATTCTAATAAGTCAGTAGTATATTTTGTGGTATAGGGCAAGTTAGCAAAAATGAAGTTAACGGGGTTATTGATTTCGTGGGCTATCCCGGCTACCATTTGACCTAGGGATGACATTTTTTCACTTTGCACTAAGTGAGTTTGAGTTTTTTTGAGTTCAGTTAAGGTGCTGTTGAGCAGTTTTACTTGGTCTTGAGTTTGGCTGTAAAGATGAGATTGAGTAATGGCGATCGCCAGTTGGTCTGCTACAGCTTTTAATAATTGAACTTCTTCTTTACTCCAAAACCAGTGACTAGCATGACTGCAAATTAAATAACCGTGGGACTGACTTTGAGTCAGGACTGGTACAGCTAAATAACTGTTACGTTTTAATTGTAAATCTAAGTTTTTTTCTGATAAAAAACTATCGGCAGGAAGCATAATTTGCTCGCTTTTTTCTAGCGGCAATGACAAATTATTTACGCAGTAAGGAGCAAACTGTTTTCTGGGGTGTGGATGCTCTGACTTACAATATTCCCACATAATTTGTAACATTTGCTCTTCCGGTTCGTACCAACCAAATCCGGCTTGTTCTAAATGCAGCAAAATTACTATTTCTTCCACTGTACTTTGTACGATTTTCTCTAATTCTAGGGAAGCACGAATGCGTCCAGAAATCCGGTTCAACATGGCTTCTCTCTCGGCTTGAGCGCGATTGTTTTCCGAGGAGTAAATTACCCAAATTGCTGCTAACATTGCCGGACCAAGCAGTCCACCAGCAACGAAGGTCAACAAATTTAATGCTTGTAGTTGAGATTCAATATTTTCGCGGGGAATTACTAAAGCCATTGACCAGTTAACTTCATGCAGGGGTGTATAGGCGACATAAACCCATTTTTCATCTATTTTTACCAGTTCTATATTCGTTTGGCGAGCGGTCATTTTACGCGCAATTGCTGCTAGTGCATGGTCTGGTGAGTTTAAAAAACTAGGGGCGGGTTCGTCGATATTTCCAATTAAATTATTGTTGGGGTGTACAATGGGGACTCCTTGGGAATTTAGCGCAAAAGCATAACTTTCTGAACCGTAGTACAAGCTTTTTGCCACCTTGGCTACTCGGTCTACTTTGATGCTACCTGCAATCACTCCAATTGCTTTGTTGGGAGTGGGAGGCAATGCCCAAATGGGAGCTGCAATGATGATTGTAGAAACCTTTGTACTCCTGCCTACCAAGGGGTCAGAAACGTTTACTTTTCCCGACATGGCTATTTTAAAATGTTGGCGGTCTTTGCTGTTTGTGCTAGTACCTAAAGTGTTTTGTACCGACCCATTTGCTTGAATCAATGACAGGACAAAATATTCTTTTAATCTGTAGGTTTCTCCTTGTAAAATAGGTTCAGCCAAGGTCCAATTTAGAGTACGAAGAGTGGGAGAATAAGCGATGGTTTCTATTTCTGCTTTGCGAATGCTGAGCCAGTTATCGATTTCATCGCTACCTTTTTCTAGTTTTAATAGTGCTATTTCTTTTAAATTATCCAGAATTAGTCCGCGCACCACAAAATAGCTGATGCAAGCAGTGGTGCTAATACTTAAAGCGGTGCCACCCAGAATTAGCAGAGTCAGCAAGTGGCGGCGATGTCGTCTGTGTTCCCAAAGGCTGTGCAGTTGCTGCCAGCGTGTTCGAGCACTTATGCCAATTTTTTGGCATAAGTGGCGCAGCTTTTTTGTTTGCTTGGGAGGCTGTGCAGACACAGCGCAGGATTGATTTGCTGAGTTTTGCATCGTCAATTTTTCTCTTTTTAGTCGCTCGATTTGAGATTTTAGATTTTAGAATTAATTGTTACTTTAGGTAATATTTGAGGATCTATCTCGTTTGTATAACAAAATAATTTGAAATAACACAGAAAAATTACGGAGTTTTCTTAATTAACATACAATTTTAATTAAGTGTAAATACTTATTGACAATAATATTAATTCATGGTTTCTGATTCAAGATGAGATTTTTTCCTCTAAGGCTTTTTTGGCAAAGCCGGTTACGTAAACTGTAAGAGCGATCGTTGCTACCAAACCAATACCGTACAGCAGCCACTCAGCAGTGGTGCGCGATCGCCCTTGGGTTCCCAGTGCAGCCAAACTTCCAGCCAAGGAACCGATATAAACATACATCACAGTTCCGGGTATCATACCGATCCAAGATGCGAAGAAATAGTCTCTGAGAGATACCTGCGTAACCCCAAAAGCATAGTTAAGCAAATTAAACGGAAAAATTGGAGAAAGCCTAGTGAGTAACACTATTTTCCATCCTTCAGAGGCAACTGCGGAGTCGATCGCCTGAAACTTTTGATTTCCTTGTATCTGCTGAGAAACCCAGTCGCGAGTTAAATATCGCCCTGTTAAAAAAGCACAAGTTGCACCTAAAA
>NZ_JAHRFC010000104.1:5333-14341 GCF_020883015.1 Microcoleus sp. CAWBG640 | reverse complement strand
TACGATCGCCTGATTGTCGGTACGATCGCCTGATTGTCGGTACGATCGCCTGATTGTCGGTATGATCGAATCAATGACGTGGCGATCGACTGACTGACTCTTTTAAGATACAAGGGGCGGGTTTTACGAATAATATTTAATACCAACAAACAATCTAGATAAACCCGCCCCCACACAACCGATAATCTAGATTAACCTCATGTGCGATCTATAAAAAAGCTACAATCAGCTATAAATTAGCTGTTTCCTGCGATAATTTTGATTCCTCAATCATCGATTCCGACTCACCACCCAAATCACCATCTTCGACAGTAATTCCTAATTTAAAACCCAACGCTTCAAGCAACTCTACAAAACAATAAATTTCCGAACCTGAACTTGCTGTCAGCATTTTATCAAGCTTTTCCCATTGAAGTTTAGCCGACTCCGATAAATTGTGGAACTTGAGCCGAGAATCTATAACATCTTTGAGTACCATCTGAAGCAATTTAGGTTCATCGCTTGCTTCTGTCAATGTCACCTCAATATAACCTGCTGATTCTTGGGCATTTCTCAGAGATGCAATCAGCAATTCTTGGTAACTTCTACTCGTTGGTGCTTTCACGTTGTTCATAATCTCTCCAATATTGAATAGCTTTGCCAATATCTCGCTCTTGAGTGCTTTTATCTCCACCGATTAGTAGAATTACAATTGTCAGCCCGACTTGTCCAAAGTAAAGCCTATACCCAGGCCCAAAGTCAATTTTGAGTTCAAAAACTCCTTCTCCCACGGACTTACAATCTCCTAGATTACCAGTCATGACTCGCTTAAGCCTTAATCGAATCTTGTTTTTGCCGGTGGTATCCCGGAGCGAATTATACCAATCTTCAAAAGGATCTGTTCCATCTGCTGTCAGGTAGTTACGAATTTCCCTGGGTTCTACTTCCATAATTTTATCACAGTCGATCGGCAATTTCTATAATAGGGTGATTAAGAGTACATTCAGCAGGCAACTCACTATCTTCCACAGTAATCCCTAATTTAAATCCCAAGGCTTCGAGCAACTCTACAAAACAATAAATTTCCGAACCTGAACTTACTGTCAGCATCTTATCAAGCCTTTCATGATATTGCTTAGCCGCATCCGAAAGAGCATTCATCCTGATTCGAGCCTCAATTACCTTTCTAATTGCATTTCTGAGCAATTCAGGTTCAGCATCTTTCTCTTCCAAGATAGCCCCGATAAAAGCACCAGCGTGTTCCGCATCTTTGAGAGATTCAATGAGGGACTCATAGTAGCTATCGCTGGTAGGCATTGTCATTTGTTTCATAGTCAGTCGAATACTCCTTCGCTTTGAGAATATCTTGTTCTTGGGTACTTTTATCCCCACCACAGAGCAGAAGCACTATTGTCGATCCTACTTGTCTAAAATAGATCCGGTAGCCAGGGCCATAGTTAATCCTGAGTTCATAGACACTATCTCCGACTGACTTATAATCCCCGAAATTACCCAGAGCAACTCGCTCAAGCCTTGCATCAATCTTAACTTGGGCTTTACCATCTCGTAGAGCATAGTACCACTCTAAGAAAGGAATCCTGCCATCGGGTCGGATGTAACGTCGAATTTCACTCTCGTTCTACTTCCATAATTTTATCACAGTCGATCGCCAATTTCTATAATAGGGCGATTAGGAGTACATTCAGCCGGCAACTCACTATCGTAGTCAGAACACGATATAATTCAATTGAAACCGGGAAATGTGCTATCAACAGCCCAAAAATCAATTCCCGTAGGGGCGGGTTTTACGAATAATATTTAATCCCAAAAAACCATCTAAATAAACCCGCCCCCACCCCACATAAAATCTCCAAACACCAAACTACTATGAGTACATCAAAACCCAAAAAATCCAATCCAAATAACCAATCAGAAAAACGAATTGTTTACTCCGAATTTGGCAACATAGACAACTCCGCAGCCCTCCAACGAGGAATACAAGAAATCCCCCCAAATCAACAAAACCTCAAAATCGAAGCATCCCGAAAAGGACGCGGTGGCAAAACAGTAACAGTCATCAGCGGATTTCAAGAAAAACCCGAAATCTTAGCAGATTTAGCAAAGCAGCTAAAAGCCCAGTGCGGCACTGGCGGCACTGTCAAAGATCGTGAAATCGAAATTCAAGGCGAACACAAGCAAAAACTGCTCGAAATTCTCACAAAATTAGGCTATAAAGCTAAAATTAGTGGAGGGTAAAAAGGAGGACACGGCAATGCCGTTTCCCTACCCGAAAATAATCAATCTTTTTACCGTCAATTTTCATGTATACTAGACCCTTAGCCCGCTTGATCGAACAATTGCAGCGCTTGCCAGGAATCGGTCCAAAAAGTGCCCAGAGACTCGCATTACATATTCTCAAACGACCCTATGAAGAAGTGCAAACCCTGGCTCAATCCTTAATTGATGCCAAACAGCAGGTAGGATTTTGTCAAGTGTGCTTTCACTTATCTGCTGAACCTGTTTGCGAAATTTGTCACAATCCCAACCGTGACAATTCTACCATTTGCGTAGTCTCAGAATCCCGCGATGTCATTGCGTTGGAAAAAACACGGGAATACGGAGGCAAATATCACGTTATCGGTGGTGTCATCTCGCCCATGGATGGAATAGGTCCGGAACAATTGAATATTCAACCATTAGTCAGGCGCGTCAGTCAACAAAAGATTGAGGAAGTAATTATTGCGATTAGTCCCAGTGTGGAAGGTGAGACGACTACGCTTTATATTGGCCGTTTATTGAAACCTTTTACACGGGTGACTCGCATTGCTTTTGGTTTGCCTATGGGGGGAGATTTGGAGTATGCTGATGAGGTGACTTTGGCCCGCGCTTTGGAGGGAAGGAGGGAGTTTGATTAGTTGAATATGGGTAAGAGAAACGAACCGCGAAGACGCGAAGGACACGAAGGAAGAAAGAGAAGTGATGAGGATGAGTTTATAATTGATTTGTCTAATTCAAAGTTAAACTAAGTAAAGTTACCAAAAGTGAAAAATCATGGCTAAATTCGATCGCCCTTTAAGTTACCCCACAACGCGCAAAATCGACCAAACTGATGACTACCACGGTGTCCCAGTATCGGACCCCTACAGATGGCTGGAAAATCCCGACTCTGAGGAAACCCAGGCTTGGGTGGAAGCCCAAAACGCAGTAACCTTTGGCTATCTCCAGGAAATTCCGGCTAGGGAAAAAATTAAGCAGCGACTGACTCAGCTTTGGAATTACGAAAGATATGGCATACCTTTTAAAGAGGGCGATCGCTATTTTTATTACAAGAATGATGGTCTACAAAATCAATCTATTCTCTATACTTTAACATCCCTTGATGGTGAACCGCAAGTATTAATTGACCCTAATACTTTGTCGGAAGATGGCACTGTTGCTTTGGGTGGTATGGCTCTTAGTGAAGATGGCAAATTTATGGCCTATGGTTTGTCTACTTCCGGTTCCGATTGGCAAGATTGGAAAGTTCGGGATGTCGAAACTGGCGCAGATTTATCTGACCATTTAAAGTGGCTCAAATTCTCCGGCGCATCTTGGACTCACGATGGTCAAGGCTTTTTTTATAGTCGCTACGATGAACCTAATGAAAAAAGCAAGCATGAAGATGTTAATTATTACCAAAAACTGTTTTACCACAGGCTAGGCACTCCTCAATCGGAAGATGTGTTAATTTACGATCGCCCTGACCAAAAAGAATGGGGATTTAGTGGTGGCGTTACTGAAGATGGCAAATATTTAATTATTTCAGTTTGGCGCGGTACTGACCCCCAAAATCTGATTTTTTACAAAGATTTAACCGCCCCAGAATCCGCTGTTGTAGAACTGATTAACGAATTTGAGGCGGAGTACAATTTTATCGATAATGATGGCTCTGTTTTCTGGTTTCAAACAGATTTGAATGCACCGCTGGGCCGCGTAATTGCGATCGACATTAACAACCCCCCAGCGCCCTCTCTCGCTGGCGATGAAACCCCCCCGTCGCCCCCCCTTGGTAAGGGGGAGATTGATTTGTCGCCCCCCCTTGGTAAGGGGGAGATTGATTTGTCGCCCCCCCTTGGTAAGGGGGGGATTGATTTGTCGCCCCCCCTTGGTAAGGGGGGAATTGATTTGTCGCCCCCCCTTGGTAAGGGGGGGATTCAGGGGGGGTTCACAGAAATTATCCCCGAAGCAGCCGAAACCCTTGGAGCAATTGGCATCCTCAACAATCAATTTGTCACTTCCTACCTCAAAGATGCCTACACCCAAATTAAAGTCTTCAATTTAGATGGCTCCTTTGTACGACAAATTGCTTTGCCCGGAATTGGTTCAGCCGGAGGATTTGGCGGTAAGCGGCACGAAACTGAAACTTTTTATGCTTACACCAGTTTTACCACGCCTAACACCATTTACAGCTACAATATGCTGACAGATGAGAGCAAAATTTATCGCCAGCCAAAGGTGGATTTCAACCCGGATGATTACGAGACAAAGCAAGTATTTTATCCCAGCAAAGATGGTACCGAAGTACCGATGTTTATCACTCACAAAAAAGGTTTGCAGCTAGATGGTAATAACCCCACGTATCTTTATGGCTACGGTGGTTTTAGCATATCCCTAACTCCCAGTTTTTCCGTTAGCAGAGTTGTGTGGTTGGAGATGGGTGGGGTTTATGTGACAGCTTGTTTGCGGGGTGGTGGTGAATACGGCGAATCATGGCACCAAGCAGGGACGAAGTTGAACAAACAAAATGTGTTTGATGATTTTATCAGCGCGGCCGAATGGTTGATCGCAAACAAATACACTCAGCCAGCAAAATTGGCGATCGCAGGTGGCAGTAATGGCGGCTTATTAGTGGGAGCCTGTATGACTCAGCGACCTGAGTTATTCGGTGCAGCACTGCCCGCTGTTGGTGTGCTGGATATGTTGCGCTTCCACAAGTTTACCATTGGTTGGGCCTGGACTTCGGAATATGGTTCGCCCGAAAATGCAGAGGAATTTGCCACGATTTATGGCTATTCTCCCCTGCACAATCTCAAACCGGGAACCGCTTATCCGGCGACAATGATTACAACGGCGGATCATGACGATCGCGTTGTTCCAGCTCACAGTTTCAAGTTTGCTTCGGCTTTGCAAGAAATGCACGGGGGAGAAAAACCCGTGTTGATTCGCATTGAAACTAAGGCTGGGCACGGTGCTGGTAAACCTACGGCGAAAGTGATTGAAGAATTGGCTGATGAATGGGCTTTTTTGGTGCGGGAACTGAGTATTAACGCTTAGAAAGCCAGCGCTTGAGGGTGCGATCGCCTCTAGCAATCTCAAATCCGGGTATCATACCCCCCTTGATGCCGATCGCCCTTGTAGCCCTTGTAGGGTAAGTCATACCAATTTCATAAAGTAGCGTTAGATATTACCCCCCCAACCCCCCCTTGCTAAGGGGGGGCTAAGACTTCATCACTAGCACATCTTTAGAAAAATGGTATCGCTGAACAATTCTCGCCAACCACACAAAGATGCGACAAGGGATGCCGTTTTGCGGCAGGATAAACGGGGTAGCAAACCCGGATTTGATATTACAGTTAAGGAAACTTTACAGCATTGTGCTTTGAGATCCCGGACAACTTTTACCAAGTCAGGAATCTCGCTATTTTTAATTTACAGTGGGGAATTGTGGGTTTGTTAATTTTTTCACTATTTAATTGTAAATTTTAAATTTATATGATAATCTTCACCATTAATTATGGTAATTATAAACTATATAACTATTAAACTATTAATTGTCAAAGCCTATATTTTTTGACAGTGATTTAACTCTTCACATTCTTTATTTTAAAAATATTTTTCCTCGATGTTGAGCGAGGTAATGTAAATATAAACACACTGAAAATAATTGCGAGTTCGCAATTACTGAAAGTTGTTCGCACGTATTGAGCTAATTATCGATCGCCCCCTTAAAGCTCTGTCACCCTTGCAAAATCAAGACTTTAGCTACATTTTCAACACTTATAAGTGCTGAATTTTCTCAGATTTAGGGTGATTTTTTGTCTGAGGCGATCGGATTTATCCGATCGCACTTTCTGTATAAAGTTTACTTATTTGAAATAACTAAATAGTAGAAAACACGTAAGTATTTTATAGTTGATCACAATTTGTTACAAAACTTAATACTTTATTGTTTGTCGATTTTTCTAAGATCGGTTAGCTTAAACGAGGCAATTAATTCGATCGGAAATGAATTCTACGAGCAAGTACATTATGTCTACCGTGAAAACACGCAATAATCAAAAAACTGTGAGTAACATCTCATGGGGAAGTTCCAGCTTGGGAGCAAAATCACAAGAGAGCAAAGATCTAGTAATTTTTGACTCGCAAGTAGACAACTATCAACAATTAGTCAACGGAGTTAAAGCGGGATTTGAAGTAATTGCGATCGATCTATTCCGAGATGGCATAGCACAAATCAGTGAAATTTTGGGCGATCGCCACAACATCAACAACATTCACATAATCTCTCACGGCGAAGCAGCAGCACTAAAACTTGGCTCAACAGAACTCAATATTCACAACATAGAAACCTACAGCAGCCAATTGCAGCAGTGGGGAAAAGCACTCAACAAAGCAGCCAGCATTCTACTGTATGGCTGTAACATAGCCGCCAGCGAATCCGGCATTAAATTTATACAAAAAATCAGCGAAATAACTGGCGCAAATATTGCCGCTTCCAACAACCTCACAGGAAGCGCAGCACTAGGAGGCGACTGGGAATTAGAAATTACTACAGGAAAAATCAATACCGAAATAGCCTTTGAAAAACAAGTCCTAGAAGACTACCCATCAGTCCTAGCTACCTTAGTCACCGAAGAATTTAAAAACGATACAGTAATCGGGCCTTGGATCTATGGAATTTCTGGCACTTCTGCTAACCCAGGCTTAACCGCAGGTGCCGTCAACCCCAACGGCATTATTCCCAATGTAGGGCTTGGCGATACAGTCGGCTCAGGCGCTTTGAGATTAACCTCAAACAAGCAAAACCAAGCTGCTTTTGTCCTCTACAACAACCCGATCTCTTCTACTGATGGTATAAGAGTTACCTTTGATTTTTTTGCCTATGGAGCACAAGCTTCCATTGCTGCCGATGGCCTGAGTTTTTTCCTGATTGACGGAACAGCGACACCAACAAAAGCTGGAGGCTTTGGTGGATCTCTTGGCTATGCTCCCAATCTTAATTCCGCCTCACCAGGTATTTCAGGAGGTTATTTAGGTGTCGGATTAGACGAATATGGTTTTTTTTCCAATCGGCAATCAGACCCAGACCCCGTAACTGGGCAATCAAACCCAAATGGGCGTGTGCGCGGTCCCGTAGCTCCTGGAGATTTTGACGGTCGTCTAAGCGACACAGTAGCAGTTCGAGGTAGCGAAAGCAAAACCTATAACTTTTTAAGTTCTAGCTTGTTAAGTAATAATTTGACTGGCGTTTCCATTGAGATAGACAATCAAACTGCAACCAGTCGGACTGATGCTAATACTAAAAGAAGCGTCCAAATTACATTATTTCCGGCGGCAGCAGAACCTAACGGTCGTCTTGCAGTTGCCATAGACTTAAATAGCAATGGCACCTTCGATCCGGGCGAAACACTGATCGACATCTCAAATTTGATAGCCACAAACGGAGCAGTGCCACCTACTTTTAAATTTGGCTTTGCTGGTTCCACAGGTACAGACATAAACACTCACGAACTTAACAATCTCCTAGTCGAAAGTATAGATACTCCTAAACTCCAAGCCGACGTTTCCATTGCCAAACAAGGACCCCAGGTTGCCGCCCTAGGTAGCGCGATTACCTACACAATTACCTCCACTAATATAGGACCAAGTACCAGCGACGCCAAAGATGTCCTAATTCAAGATATCCTGCCCCCAGGTTTAACAGGAGTCACCCCATCCAACAACGGCACATACAACCCCACAACCAGGACTGTCTCGTGGCCAGTGATTCCGACTTTGACCAGCGGTGGTAGCGTCACTTACACCGTCACCGCCATAGCTCCAGCCACACCCACCACCATCACTAACGTCGCTTACAGTAATTCCAGCACTTTCGATCCCGTGGTTGCGAACAATAATACTTCGCTACCAACCTCTAGGGCCATCACTACAATAACTGCTATTGCTGACCTAGCTACCACCAAAGACGGGACTAATAGTGCTCCATCGGGCTCCACCGTCAGTTATACAATCACCACAAAAAACAACGGGCCGAACACCGCCGATAACGTCACCATCACCGACAGCATCATTCCCGGCTTAACAGGAGTAGTTGTATCCGACAACGGTACTTACAACAGCACTACGGGGATAGTCACCTTCCCCCTAGCCACCTTAACCAATCAAGCCAGCACCACCCGCACCATCAGCTTCATCGCACCCACAGGAGTCAGCGTCTCCAACACCGCCAGCAGTAGCTCCAGTGCGCTAGATCTCACTCCCAGCAATAACGCTGCTACAGTCACCACCGCTCTAACACCGAGCGCCGATGTCATTACCACCAAAACCGGGACCAATAGTGCAGCACCAGGCTCCACCGTCAGTTATACAATCACCACAAAAAACAACGGGCCGAACACCGCCGATAACGTCACCATCACCGACAGCATCATTCCCGGCTTAACAGGAGTAGTTGTATCCGACAACGGTACCTACAACAGCACTACAGGGATAGTCACCTTCCCCCTAGTCACCTTAACCAATCAAGCCAGCACTACTCGCAGCATCAGCTTCGTCGCACCAGCAGGAGTCAGCGTCTCGAATATTGCCAGCAGTAAATCGAGCACCCCAGACCCTACTCCCAGTAACAATGACGGTACTGCACCGGGTGCCAAAGTCACCACCGCTCTGACACCGAGCGCCGATGTCGTCACCACCAAAACCGGGACGAATAGTGCAGCACCAGGTGCCACCGTCAGTTATACAATCACCACACAAAACAACGGACCAAG
>NZ_JAHRFC010000104.1:4020-5233 GCF_020883015.1 Microcoleus sp. CAWBG640 | reverse complement strand
AGCAGGAGTCAGCGTCTCGAATATTGCCAGCAGTAAATCGAGCACCCCAGACCCCACTCCGGGTAACAATGATGGTAGTGCAGCGGGTGCCAAAGTCACCACCGCTCTGACACCGAGCGCCGATGTCGTCACCACCAAAACCGGGACGAATAGTGCAGCACCAGGTGCCACCGTCAGTTATACAATCACCACACAAAACAACGGACCAAGCACCGCCGATAACGTCACCATCACCGACAGCATCATTCCCGGCTTAACAGGAGTAGTTGTATCCGACAACGGTACCTACAACAGCACTACGGGGATAGTCACCTTCCCCCTAGCCACCTTAACCAATCAAGCCAGCACCACCCGCAGCATCAGCTTCGTCGCACCAGCAGGAGTCAGCGTCTCGAATATTGCCAGCAGTAAATCGAGCACCCCAGACCCCACTCCGGGTAACAATGATGGTAGTGCAGCGGGTGCCAAAGTCACCACCGCTCTGACACCGAGCGCCGATGTCATTACCACCAAAACCGGGACGAATAGTGCAGCACCAGGTGCCACCGTCAGTTATACAATCACCACAAAAAACAACGGGCCGAACACCGCCGATAACGTCACCATCACCGACAGCATCATTCCCGGCTTAACAGGAGTAGTTGTATCCGACAACGGTACTTACAACAGCACTACCGGGATAGTCACCTTCCCCCTAGCCACCTTAACCAATCAAGCCAGCACCACCCGCAGCATCAGCTTCATCGCACCCACAGGAGTCAGCGTATCGAATATTGCCAGTAGTAGCTCTAGTACCCCAGACCCTACTCCCGACAACAATAACGGCAGTGCAACGGGTGCCAAAGTCACCACCGCTCTGACACCGACACCTCCAACACCTCCAACACCTCCAACACCTCCAACACCTCCAACACCTCCAACACCTCCAACACCTCCAACACCTCCAACACCAGTCAACCAACCCCCTGTTACCAACAATACCAACGCAGTCCTAGCGCCCAACAGCACCCTTCAACTTGCCGGACTCGGAGGAAGTGACCCCGACGGAACCATCGCCTCTTATACAATAGATACTTTGCCGAACGCCGCCCAAGGAGTCCTGTTCTTAGGAGACCCAGCCAACGGTGGTGTCGCTGTCACACCGGGTCGAGTGCTGACACCAGCCCAAATTAGCCAGCTATTTTTCAAGTCCACAGGTGCATTCACCGGAGCC
>NZ_JAHRFC010000104.1:0-3920 GCF_020883015.1 Microcoleus sp. CAWBG640 | reverse complement strand
CTACAGAGCTACTGATGATAAAGGTCTCAGCAGTCCGGCGGCTGCGACGGTATCGGCTTTGCTACCTGGTGCTAACCAACCGCCTGTAACGAATAATGTGAATACCGCGATCGCACCCAACAGCACCCTTCAACTTGCCGGACTCGGAGGAAGTGACCCCGACGGAACCATCGCCTCTTATACAATAGATACTTTGCCCCCCGTCGCCCAAGGAGTCCTGTTCTTAGGAGACCCAGCTAACGGTGGTGTCGCTGTCACACCGGGTCGAGTGCTGACACCAGCCCAAATTAGCCAGCTATTTTTCAAGTCCACAGGTACGTTCACTGGAGCCAACTTTAACTACAAAGCTACTGATGACAAAGGTCTCAGCAGTTTGGCGACTGCGACTGTAGCGGAGAGCGTAACACCCACGCCAACACCAGTCAACCAACCCCCTGTTACCAACAATATCAATGCAGTCCTAGCACCCAACAGCACCCTTCAACTTGCCGGACTCGGAGGCACGGACCCCGACGGAACCATCGCCTCCTATACAATAGATAGTCTGCCCCCCGTCGCCCAAGGAGTCCTGTTCTTAGGAGACCCAGCCAACGGTGGTGTCGCTGTCACACCGGGTCGAGTGCTGACACCAGCCCAAATTAGCCAGCTATTTTTCAAGTCCACAGGTGCATTCACCGGAGCCAACTTTAACTACAGAGCTACTGATGATAAAGGTCTCAGCAGTCCGGCGGCTGCGACGGTATCGGCTTTGCTACCTGGTGCTAACCAACCGCCTGTAACGAATAATGTGAATACCGCGATCGCACCCAACAGCACCGTTCAACTCCCCGGACTCGGAGGAAGTGACCCCGACGGAACCATCGCATCCTATACAATAGATACACTACCCCCCGCAGCCCAAGGAGTCCTGTTCTTAGGAGACCCAGCCAACGGTGGTGTCGCTGTCACACCGGGTCGAGTGCTGACCCCGGCCCAAATTAGCCAGCTATTTTTCAAGTCCACAGGTACGTTCACCGGAGCCAACTTTAACTACAGAGCTACTGATGACAAAGGTCTCAGCAGTCCCGCTGCTGCGACGGTAGCGGAGATTGTCGCTCCCACGCCAGTACCAACGCCCATTCCATCACCAGTACCAACACCAACTCCATCACCAGTACCAACACCAACTCCATCAGCAGTACCAACGCCAACGCCAACTCCCCAGGCCAATGAACCGCCAGTGGCTAGCGATGCTACCTTGAGCATTCCCCCCAATAGCAGCAAACAAATAACAGGAGTGTCAGCCACCGATCCCGATGGGTCGATCGCCTCTTACACTATCAACACTTTGCCTCCAGCAGACCAAGGAATCCTATTTTTAGGAGACCCCGCCAACGGCGGCGTTCCGGTAACACCTGGTCAAACCCTGACTCCTCCACAGATTCAGGAATTATTTCTCCAAACAAGTGGTAATTTTACCGGGGCTAATTTCACTTACACCGCCACGGATAACCAAGGGGCTATCAGTAGTCCCTCCACGGCTACTGTGACTGCTATCTTACAGCCAGTTTTCCCCACACCCACTCCCATCGCCGAACCCGAAACAGACTGTGGGTGTGAGCTGCTTGTGGAAACACCGGAAATTAACTTTTTGCCACCAACACAACCCCCTGAAGTCTCATTTAACAGGCCAGAGACACAAGTGCCGCTTGAGGAACAAACCCTTAAAGGCACTAATGGCAACGACTTCATTCAGGGTAGCAATCGTAACGAAAAAATTATCGGTTTTCGAGGTCGTGACCTACTTTTAGGTGAAGGTGGTAACGATGAAATTTACGGCAATCAAGACAATGACACAATTTTTGGCGGATTTGGCAACGATGTTGTTTACGGTGGCGAGAACGACGATTTTATAGCCACTGGGAAACAAAACGATTGGATTTCTGGCGACTTAGGTTCTGATACTCTTTTGGGCGATCGAGGTGCGGACACTATTTTGGGAGACACTGGGCTAAACAACTCCGAGAGTCCTGACGATGCTCGCGATTTAATCTTCGGAGGCGATGGTGCAGATGTCATCAACGGCAATGAGGGAGACGATACCATTCATGGCGGCAAAGGTAATGATATTGCCTTTGGAGGTCGAGACAATGACCTGATTTGGGGTGAACTCGGCTCCGATACGTTGATTGGCGGTACTGGAGAGGATAGCTTGTTTGGTGGTATCACTGACAACAGGGCTAAGGACTTCCAGGGACGGGACTTGCTCTACGGAGGTTTCGGCAACGATTTTCTGAGCGGCCAAGAAAATGACGATACGCTGATTGGCGGCAAAGATAATGATGTTGTTTATGGAGGCAAAGGTAATGACCTAATTTTTGGTCAATTAGGCTCTGATACTCTCTACGGTGGAGCAGGTATTGATACCATCCTCGGTGACAGTGGCAGTGCCAACTCGATTGGGGATACTGGCGAACAAGATTTAATCTTTGGTGGCACCGGTGACGACATCATCGGCGGCGGTAACGGTAATGATACCGTGCAAGCAGGTAAGGGCAACGATGCCGTTTGGGGCGGCAAAGATAATGACTTGATTTGGGGCGAACTTGGCTCTGATACCCTTACCGGGGGCAGTGGAGACGACACTATGTACGGTGGTACTCGCAGTCGATTCAAGGATGTTGAGGGGAATGACTTACTCTTCGGGAATATCGGTTCTGACTTATTATTCGGCGATGAATCTGAGGATACTATCAGTGGCGGTAAGAACAATGATTCTCTCTACGGTGGCAAAGGTAACGACCTCATACATGGAGACAGTGATGATGACTTAATTTATGGCGGTGATGGTAATGATGAGCTTTGTGGCGATGATGGCAACGATACCATCTTTGGCGATCGCGCCGATGACAGAGGTGTTTCTGTAGGTACTGCTGGCCAGCAAGATTGCATCAGTGGCGGTGCTGGCGATGATTTGCTTTACGGTAATGAAGGGGAAGATACTCTCAACGGGGGTGATAGTAATGACACTCTCAATGGAGGGAAAGATAACGACATTCTCAATGGCGGTGATGGTGACGATCTACTGTTTGGTGGCTTAGGGGATGATACTTTGATTGGAGGTATCGGAAGCGATCGATTTGTGTTGAGTGCTGCTAGTGGCAATGATACTGTGATTAATTTTGAGGTTGGTGTCGATCGATTTGTCTTGACTGGTGGTCTGAGTTTCCAGCAGTTACAATTTACACCTACTCTCAACGGTACACTGCTGCGAGTAGCTGGAACTACTGAAGTTTTAGCTACTCTGGTGGGAGTTAATGGTGCGATAAGCTCCTCTGATTTCCTCTAATACCATTTTCATAAAGTCCTACTACAGATGTAGTTCTTAGCCCCCCCTTGGGTTCGGGGGGGTTGGGGGGGGTAGATATAAGTTTGTTAGCGATTTATATCAAATCCGTTGACATCGGAATGATTAATCTCTCTCTTCTCTTCCTTCGCGTCCTTCGCGCCTTCGTGGTTAAATCATATCAAATCCGGTAACATCGGAATTATTCATCTCTCTTATCTCCCTCTGTGTTCTCTGCGTTCTAGTAAGGTTAAATCATTCCGATGCAGCCGGAAACGATATCATTCCGATACAACCGGAATTGATATTAGCAACCGCCAAGGCTGTTAAAATAATGTGTTAATTGCTCCCTGAGCGGAGTCGAAGGGAGCAATTAACAAAACACCTTGGCAACTCCTATCTTCCTACTTTTAGGATTGATATTTTTTCAGAGTAGCGACTTGTTCGGGGAAGATTTCGATCGACATTTTGTCATCATATCGAGTAGCGAGCGATCGCCTCACCTCTCCCAAAAACAGTGGCTGGGAGACTCCTGGCTCTGGATGTATAATTGTCCGTACCTTAATAGTCATGTAGTCTCTGCCACGTCCAGAGC
>NZ_JAHRFC010000103.1:0-14596 GCF_020883015.1 Microcoleus sp. CAWBG640 | reverse complement strand
TCCCGCCACCTCTGGCACCGGAATAAACTAAACCCCGCTGCATATCCAGCGTCAGCATAGTGCCGTCCCGAATCACCTGGGTGGCATTCTTCACGCCCACCATCACCGGTACGCCCAAACGCAAACCAATAATCGCCGCGTGAGAAGTCAAACTTTCTTCCTCCGTCACCACACCTGCTGCTTTCCGAATCATCTCCACAAACTCAGCGCTAGTGTGGTTGACTACCAAAATGTCTCCTGGGTGGAAATTCGCCACATCCGCAGCAGTGTGAGCTACCCTGGCCATACCGCTGACTGAGCCTAGCCCCACACCAGTTCCCTTACCCAAAACCGCTGTCACTACCTCAACTTTGATCAAATCCGTTGAACCGGCTACCCCTTGCAGAGTACCGGCAGTCATCACTACCAAGTCTCCGTCGGAGAGCAACTCTTTTTCCTGGGCGACATTGATTGCAGATTGAAATGTCTGACCGGTCGAGGGCAAATCTAGCACCAGCAGCGGTTTTACTCCCCACACCAGTTGCAGTTGTCTCGCCACGTCTACGTGGGGAGTAACTGCCAAAATCGGAGTTTTTGGTCGGAACTTCGACACATTTCGGGCTGTAGCACCGGTTTTTGTCAGCGTCATAATCGCTGCTGCATTCAATTGTTCGGAAATTTGGCTGACAGCTTGACTGATGCCGTTGGGGATCGATCGACCAATATCTTCTACATTCCTAATATTGCCCCTAATTCCTTCTCTCTCGATCCGCACCGCAATTCTTGCCATCGTCGCCACTGCTTCTACCGGGAAGTCCCCCACGGCGGTTTCGTTCGAGAGCATCACCGCATCAGTCCCATCGAGAATCGCGTTGGCCACGTCGGAAATTTCCGCGCGGGTGGGACGAGGATTGTGAAGCATACTATCGAGCATCTGGGTAGCGGTAATCACCGGAATTCCCATGCGGTTAGAAGTAGCAATCAGTCGCTTTTGCAAAATCGGCACGTCTTCTGCCGGCAGTTCTACTCCCAAGTCCCCGCGGGCAACCATCACTCCGTTACACAGGGCCAGAATAGCCTCCATTTGTTCGATCGCCTCGTGCTTTTCGATCTTAGCAATAACAGGTACTTGCTTACCGGCACTGGCAATCAGCTCTTTAATTTCCAGCATATCCTGGGGATTCCGCACAAAGCTCAGAGCTACCCAATCGACACCTTGGTCGAGTCCGAACATTAAATCTTTGCGGTCTTTATCGGTCAGCGCTTTAATTGACAGGTACACTCCCGGAAAATTCACGCCTTTGTTGTTGGAAAGCGGTCCGCCGACAACAACGCGACAGTACAATTCCCGCGACACCCGGTCTACTTTTTCCACGCGCATTTCCACTTTCCCGTCATCTAGCAGAATCATCGCTCCCTCGGTCACTTCGTCTGCTAGAGGTTCATAGGTGACTGAGGAAATCATCTCAGTGCCTGGAACTGGGCGGCTGGTTAAAATGAACGGATCGCCATTTTTGACCACAATCGACCCTTTTTCAAAGCGACCTAAGCGAATTTTCGGGCCTTGGAGGTCTTGCAGGATTGCCACCGGCTGATTTAGTTCAAAGGATGTTTGCCGGATTAAGCGAATGCTCCGTTGGTGGTCTTCTTCTGAGCCGTGAGAAAAGTTGAGTCGCAAAGTTGTCGCACCTGCTTCTATGAGGTTCCGCAGCACTTGTGGATCAGAGGTGGCGGGGCCAATGGTGGCGACGATTTTAGTCCGGCGTAAGGCTTTTGGCAGTTGCATGAATTGAGATGGGGTGGCTGGAGGATTTATTGTGTAATTTTCGGCTAACGTTTCATCTTTCAGTACAAGCAATGACGCTAGTTGTCTTAATTCTTAAAAATTTTTCGATCGTTTAGACCGCAGGTATTGACCAATATATAGAATATCTGACTTTTTACCCATCGGTAATCTTTTCTTTTCGATCGCAACAGTTTTCCAATAATTTTCGTCTACTACTTGACAAATATACAAATATACCCATTTATTTTTTTGTAGTTTGCCAACAGCTTTGTGTGACTGTCCTTTGACTCGGATTTTGTGTACAGGACGGGCGATCGAGATTAGATACACTTATTTCACAAAACTTTACTATTGGCAGCCTTGTATCTTATACTACGCAAGTGTGAAATATTAAGGAGTGCTAACAAAAATGTCGGAGGCAGGACGGCCACTGACAGTGCCGAAAGAGTTTCTGAGTCCTCCAGGTGACTTCAATCCGACGCTGTTGCTATTTTTGAGTGCCTTAGCGATTATCGTGATTTCATACTGGGGTTTCTGGTATGGGGAATGGCCCCAATGGTGCTGTTTTTTCCTGAATGTTCTGGCTTTGCACATGGCTGGAACAGTGATTCACGATGCGTCTCATAATGCAGCGCACCGCGATCGCACCATTAACGCTATTTTGGGACACGGTAGCGCCCTGATGTTGGGTTTTGCTTTTCCCGTGTTTACACGGGTACATATGCAGCATCACGCTCACGTTAACGATCCAGATAACGATCCAGACCATTATGTTTCCACCGGCGGGCCTCTGTGGTTAATTGCTGCGAGGTTTTTTTACCACGAGATTTTCTTCTTTAAGCGCAAACTGTGGCGAAAAAACGAACTTTGGGAATGGTTTTTCAGCCGTTTATTTACGATCGCAGTGGTGTATATCTCCATTCAATACGACCATTTAGGTTACGTGCTGAATTTTTGGTTTTCTCCTGCTTTAGTGGTGGGGTTAGCCTTGGGGTTATTTTTTGATTATTTGCCACACCGTCCATTTCACGAGCGCGATCGCTGGAAAAATGCCAGAGTATATCCTAGTCCAATTCTAAATATCTTAATTTTGGGTCAGAATTATCACCTGATTCATCACCTGTGGCCTTCAATTCCTTGGTACAATTACAAGCCAGCCTATGAAGCTGTCAAGCCGCTATTAGATGAAAAAGGTTCTCCTCAAAGTTTGGGAATATTAGAAGGGAAAAAGGACTTTTGGAGTTTTATATATGACATCTTTTTAGGGATTAGGTTGCATCACAAGAAAGCGTCTGATTGACAAAAACCCGGTTTCTCAAAGAAGCCGGGTTTTTTATAGTTGACAGTGGACAGTTCACTGTTTACTGTGAGCCTAAAATTTGAGACTATACCAAATCCGACTTAATTACAGCCTTTATCTCTTAGTCTGCGGAGGCAGACTTGGTTTGACAAGAAGCGGTTTTAACCGCCGAATCATCAAGGGTACTTATTATTTTTCCCCAGCCACCGCAACTGCTAAATTCCAATCCGGCCGCAAATTTTGAGCTCCCCGCAAATAAGGGTGATAAATTTCGGTATGTGCTGGCCAATTGACGTGAATTAAAAACCGGATGCAACGTTCCAAAGCACCCTGGACATACATCTGCTGCACATCCAATAAGGGAACATTACACCAACGGGGACGTTCGCGGGCGATCGCGGCAGGAAACACAGCATCTAAATCGCGAGTGACAGAAAACGTAGCACTAATAATTAATTCAGGCTCTAAATCATTTCTTGCTTCTAATTCATCTAATAATTCTCTCACCGCATCTCGAATTGCTTCTACCGAATTGTCGCTGGCAGTAGTTGCCCCGCGAATCGCCCGCACTTGCCATTCCACGCAAATTTCCTCCATTTTTTGTTATTAGTCTGTTGCTAGTTGAGAGTTGGCAGTTGTTAGTTGTTAGTTGTTAGTTGTTATTTGTTAGCAATTACCAACAACTTTCAACTGCCAACTGCCAACTGACTAATTTATTTAATCACGGGCGATACAGCCACAGTGGCAAACCACTAGCAGACAGCTCGAATTCCAGCCAACTTTTGTAAGCTGAAAGCCCCGATGTATCCAGACTACTCCCCAAGACGCGATTTAGGAAAGGTTTTGGTTTTTCCAGAGTGCACAACTCAGTTTTTTCCGGGTCAAGTCCCGCCAGTTCGGCTGTATGGCGACGGGCATCCTCTTGAGTACCCAATCTATCCACCAAACCCAACTCTAAGGCTTGCTGGCCCGTGAAAACACGACCATCGGCAAAACTTTTAACTTGTTCAATAGGCAGTTTCCGGGCGAAGGCCACTGTTTCTATGAATTGCTGATAGCTGGTGTCGATCAAATCTTGCAAAATTTGCTGTTCTGGTGGAGTTAATTCGCGATCGAATGACAAAATATCTTTATATGGCCCAGATTTGATGACCTTAAAAGAAACACCGACCTTTTCCAATAGCCGTTCTAGATTATTACCCCGGATAATTACACCAATGCTACCGGTAATCGTACCTGGATTAGCCACGATATATTCGGCACCCATGCCGACATAAACTCCCCCAGAAGCTGAAATATTGCCGAAACTCGCAACAATTTTCACTTTTTCGCCCAAACGCTTCAGGGCGCTGTAAATTTCCTGGGAATCGCCCACAGTGCCGCCAGGAGAGTCTATCCGTAGCAGCAAAGCGGGAAATTTGCGTTCTTCAACGGTTTTGAGGGCTTCTAGAACTCGTTTGCGGGTATCTCCGGCAATGGCGCCAGTGATTTCGATGTGAGCGATTTGTTTACGGTAGCGAGGCTTGAATGGCCAAATCATGGGCAGTTTTCGCGCAATGTGAAATTGTGTAGCTAACTTATAGTGTGCCTTATCCGAAGGAAGAACGAAGCAGGAACAACGAAGAAGTTACCCCCCTACCCCCACAGAGTCCGATCGCACTTCATCCAACATCAATATATAATTGTAAAAATTGCTTAACAAAACTACATCATCCCCACGAGAGTCAGTCTCATCAATTATCAGGAGCCCTCCGCCATGCAGCTAAAAATTACCGATTCCAAACTGCCTTTCGCGCCGCTGTTACTAATTGCGCCGTTTTTCCTGTGGGGAACCGCCATGGTAGCTATGAAAGGAGTCATGCCCCACACGACTCCGCTGTTTGTGGCTGTCGTGCGTTTGATGCCGGCTGGCGTGTTGGTGCTCCTAGCCGCCGCATTTATGGGAAAATCACAGCCCCAGGGCTGGAAAGCTTGGCTGTGGATTTCGTTATTTGCCTTAGTTGACGGTACTTTGTTTCAAGGCTTTTTAGCAGAAGGTTTGGCCAGAACCGGTGCGGGTTTAGGTTCGGTGATGATTGACTCTCAGCCACTAGCTGTGGCGATATTGTGTTTGTGGCTGTTTCAAGAAAAAATTGGTTTTTGGGGCTGGTTGGGATTAGTTATTGGCGTGATTGGGATTAGTTTAATTGGGTTGCCGGATAGCTGGATTTTGGGACTTTTTCATCCTAAAAATGTCGAGGTTTCTGCTGATATCGGACAGTTGTTTGAGGGTGGAGAATGGCTGATGCTGTTGGCGGCATTGTCGATGGCTGTGGGAACAGTTTTGGTGCGCTGGGTTTGTCGTTATGTTGACCCGGTGGTGGCGACTGGTTGGCACATGATTTTGGGTGGTTTACCGTTGTTGGCAGTTTCGGCTGCAACTGAATCTGAGCAATTTGTCAATATCGATTTTTCCGGCTGGATGGCCTTAAGTTATTCTACAGTGTTCGGAAGTGCGATCGCCTACGGTTTGTTCTTTTATTTTGCTTCAAGCGGCAGTCTCACCAGTTTAAGTTCTTTAACATTTTTAACACCAGTTTTTGCTTTGTTGTTCGGCAATTTGTTTTTGGGCGAAGTGTTGAATCCGCTGCAATCGATGGGTGTTGGGTTGACTTTGGTGAGTATTTATTTAATCAATCAGCGGGATACTTTGGCTGAGAAATTGCAAAAAGTGCGGCACGGCGAAGCGAGTGCTGAGGAAGAAGCGACAGGATTATTAGAGTCATCTGAATTGAATTCTGTAGAGTTGCCGGTGCAGTTGCGGGTGAGCGAATTAGACTCGGAAGTTTAGCGAGTGGAAAAAATATATCCGTTCTCAGGTAGGGAAACGGCAGTGGCGTGTCTGGATAGTTACCAGTCATCCTCTTCAACAATTTGAATATTTCTGCTTTGAATCTCTTCTATAAAAGTTTTTAAACTAGGATTATCTTGATAATGCTGCATCAAAACTTTATACTTCCCGTATTGTTTTGATATCTCTCGATAATAATCAGGATTTTTAGCATTCTTGTCAATTGTAAACCTGTGTTTCTTGGAAAGCTCATCATTTAAAGTCTTGAGACAGTTTTTGAATTTTGCTTTCTTCTTATCTGTATAATACAGTGGGAGCAACCAACACTCAAGAGAATGTACAGAGATTGCAAACAGGATTTTCTGTTGATTTGTGTTGTAAAAATCCTCACCAATCGCATCTCTGAATTTCTCAATAACTTTTTGAATCAACTGCTGAGGAGTAAATTCGCCATTTTCATCTTGATGAGCGATATTATAATCTTCTGAAACATCAGTATCTATTTGAATAATGATATAGTCATTAGATTGAAATGATTCTTGAAATTTTTTTGATCTGCAATAATCAAAAACTAGAGTCCAACCACCAGAGTTTTTGTCTTTATCTATTTCTGGTTGCAGTGGTCTAATAACTAGATCTGATCTGTTGAAATATCCAGCTAAAATACTCTTAATAACAATCTGATCGGTATGTCCTTCTGTAATCAATCCAAACTTAATCATATTAAAAATTTTCAGGAAGTCCGCCGATATAGCCTCTCAAAAATGCCTCTGATAATGATACAGGTTCTTGTCCCTCCAAAGGTTCAGGTTTCAGAATGCGTATTGCTTTAGTATGCCCTAATTGGCTGCGATAGATCACAAACAGCTGCTGTTCGTCATCATCTAAATCTAAGCCATCCAAAACTGCCGGGTTGTGGGTTGTAAATATAACTTGTTTGTCGTGTTTTTTTGCTAATTCAACTAATTCTTGGATTAACCTGCGACATAATCGAGGGTTGAGGGAAGCATCAATGTTATCAATTGCAAAAAATTTAGGTGTGATATCGCTAATAAATAAAGCAAAGTAAAAAAGCAAAAATAAAAAGCCTTCATTAGAACTGCGTTGGTCGAAGTAAGCTAAATCTGGATCTAAGTATCTATCTTTAATTTGGAGATAGTTTTGAATATTGGATAAATTTGGAGGAGCTTCAAAATCTTTAAACCAATCTATCAATTGCAGTTTTTTCTTGATTTCATTAAGTGGCTCTTGGTTTTCATCTGAATTCAAAACTTTTAAAAGTTTAAATAAGCCTTCTCCATTAATTCCTAATGGTTGAATTTGTCCTTCTTTTTCAAAAGTTCGTAATGCTTGGTTTTCAGGAGAATAAATGATAAATTCACGTATAGCAAACATTTTAGAATGTCTTTGCAATGATTGTAGTATCTTATCTCCGCTTTTTACTAACTCTCTGAGTTTTAATTCCTGGCTTGCTTGTTCTATAGACAATTTATTTGGATCGTTCTCGTATTCTTCCTGAATATTAAAAGTATTTTCTAGATGATTTTTATTGTCATTGATAAAGTTTATCGCTGGAACAATAAAACTATAAAAATCGATTTTGTTAAGCCACTTAGAATAGGGAGAGTTATCATTTTCTAAAACACAACTAAATGGTTGTTGATCATTTCCTATTAAATCAATTTTAATTTCTTTAGTAAGATTATCTTTTTCAAAAGCCGATCGCATAAATTGAGGTTCTGTAACTCTAATACCCCTAGATGCTAGAAACTCGTTATCCAGTTTATCATCAGCCGCCGCAGAAGCTAGGGCGATCGCCTCTAATATATTACTCTTGCCACAACCATTTTCACCGATCAATATAGTGACTCGCCCTAACTCCAGTTTCAGCTTATCAATCGATTTGTAATTTTTTATTCTAACTTCTTTCAGCATAGTTTTCTACATTACTCCTAGGATTAATGACTAATATTGATCCGACTTCGGCTTCTTCACCTGGGAACTCAAAAAATAGGTGAGGGAAGCGATTACTAAAGCGATACTAGCTCCAAAGGGCAGAATATTCGTCACCCCATTCCACTTCACCGCCTCAGACAGAAACAATACACTCAATACCACTACAATCACGCTGGTGAGCTTGCTTTTCAGGTCGTCGATGGTGTGAATTTCCAGCCAGTCTGGTACTTTGATGCGCTCGTCAATAAACAGCTCGTAAAGTCCGAGTGCTGTAATGTAAAATACTGTGGCGAGGAGAAATAAATCTACAACTTCGATGAAAGACAGAACCAGTTTTTTCGAGTTCTCGCTCGATACTGGTCCTGAAGTTAAAGCATAAACTATCGTGCTAGCAGTTTCAAAGGCACCGTAGATCAAGAGAGTGACAGAGGCTGCGAAGGAACCTAGCACAGCGATTAACATTAAATAGCGACTTTTGGCAAGAATTCGATGAAGCATACTTGATATCCAGCCTGGAAATGTTTTGAGCAAAAAGCGCTCTCAGGCATACCTGTTTCTCTACTATATCAGGGTTCAGTCGATCGCGCCAACCTGTGCTTTCCACCAGCTAGCATTTTAACAGAAGTAATTATTTTGCTAAAAGATTGATTGGCGATCGCACTTAGCACATCGCCCATTGATTCAAATAACCACAAATCAGTCCTGAGTGTCCACAAAAACAGTCACCGCAGCCACTGCAATCAACATTTCATCATTTTTATCATTCAGAGAGGCGATCGCCCTTCCAGCCACCACCATCCCACCTTGCTCAACAATCAGAGATTTTTCCCCAAAAGGCAATACCGCCAAAACCTCATCCCTTCGCACTTGTTCCGGGTAAGGAACCGCCACCTTTACCTCCACAATCATTTGATTTGGATCGGTCAAACCCGCCACTTCCCAGACACCGAGTAAAGCATTATTGGCGATCGCATTTCGGACCGCCCTAGCCGCCGCTACCGTCGGTTCTTGCCCGTGCTGGTCGATACCCATGCCCATTTCAATGATAAAACATTTACGCCCCATAGCTACCTCTTTATTTGTAATTTAACCAAATCTTTCCGAAAACAATTATCAACCAAAAGGAGATAACTTTTTAAAGTTTTACAATTCCCTTAAACAACAAAATAATAACTTATGGTAATATAACCAAATTCACCTTTCCTCGCGGACTGAAAAACTCATCGCTACCTTGAATCATGGATAGTTTTCTCCCCATTGCCTACTTTCAAAATCAATTCCTGCCATTTACCGACGCCAAAATCTCCATAGCCACCCACGCACTGCACTACGGAACCGGAGTCTTGGGCGGCTTGCGCGGAATTCCCGACCCCGAAAATCGCGATCGCATCTTACTATTTAGATTAGACCGTCACTGTCAAAGACTAAGCCAAAGTGCCAGCTTTTTGCAATGCGATTTGCCGGCTGACAAAATCCAATCAATCATCGTTGATTTTGTCAAAAAAAATCAGCCAACTCAATCTTTTTATATCCGCCCATTTATCTACACCTCAAGTTTGGGAATAGCCCCCCGACTCCACAACGTAGAAACAGACTTTTTTGTCTACGGATTAGAACTCTCAGACTATTTGCCCAAGGAAGGAGTCAACTGTAGAATTAGTTCCTGGTACCGCCAAGAAGACCGCAGTTTACCCTTGAGAGGAAAAATTAGCGGCGCTTACATTACCTCAGCCTTAGCCAAAACAGAAGCAGTACAATCCGGCTTTGACGAAGCTATCATGATGAATAGTCAAGGCAAAGTCAGCGAAGCTTCAGGAATGAACATATTTGTCGCCAGAAACGGTAAATTAGTGACACCAGGTTTCGAGCAAGACATTCTCGAAGGAATCACCAGAGACAGCGTAATAACTATCGCCAGAGACTTAGGAATTGAAGTCATCGAAAGACCAGTTGACAAATCAGAATTATTGATTGCTGATGAAATATTTCTGTGTGGCACCGCAGCTAAAGTTACCCCAATTAAGCGCATCGAAAACTATCATTTACCAAAAGAGCGACCAATCACTGAAAAGATATTGGAAAAATTGAGTGGAATCATCGAAAATCGCGATAGCAAGTACAAAGACTGGGTATTTCCGATTACCCTAAATTAATCCATAATTCACTCGTTTCACTCGTTACCAGGCTCTGGCCTGGTAACGCAGATCCGGAGGCTCTGCCTCCACTCGTTACCAGGCTCTGGCCTGGTAACGTAGATCCGGAGGCTCTGCCTCCAAATTTGATGGCAGCCATTCGAGGCAGAGCCTCTGGACATCGGTTCCCAGGCAGAGCCTAGGAACCAGTTAATTCGAGGCAGAGCCTCTGGACATCGGTTCCCAGGCAGAGCCTAGGAACCAGTTAAACCAGTTTACAGGCGGCTGCTTCCTGCTACAAACTACCCGCACAAAACAGCAGCATGATGCTGAATATGATCCTCCATAAAACTCGCCACAAAATAATAGCTGTGATCGTAACCTTCCTGCATTCTTAAATTTAACTGCTGTCCAGCTTTTGCACAAGCTTCTGCAAAAACTTCCGGCAACAATTGCCCCTCAGCTAGAAACGAATCTGCCGTGCCACAATCAATTAAAATTGAACCGTTATATGGTGCTTTCAGCACTAATTCATTCGCATCCCAAGCCCGCCAATCCTCCCGATTGTCACCGAGGTAGTGGCTGAATATTTTTTGTCCCAAAGGGGTGTGCATGGGGGCGCAAATAGGCGCAAAAGCAGAAACTGAAAGATAGCGATCGCCATTTTTTAACGCACAAATCAAAGCCCCATGTCCGCCCATAGAATGACCGAAAATTCCCTGTCTTTCCGGTATAACTGGAAAGTTTTCAGCGATTAATTTAGGTAACTCATCGACAACATAACTGTACATCCGATAGTGAGCATTCCAAGGTGCGGCTGTCGCATCAATATAAAAACCCGCCCCACTTCCCAAATCCGAATTGTCGTCTTCGCCGGGAATTCCTGTATGGCGCGGGCTAGTATCCGGCACTACTAGCATTAATCCATATTTTGCTGCAAATTGTTGGGCTCCAGATTTTATCATGAAGTTTTCTTCTGTGCAGGTTAATCCTGAGAGGAAATACAGGATTGGTACGGGTTGATGTTCGGCTTGTGGTGGTTGGTAAACTGCGAATTTCATTTCGCTATTGCAGGCTGAGGATTGATGGCTATAATAGCCGAGTTTTCCGCCGCAGCTTTTATATTGTTGGTGGAGTTTTAGCGATTGGGATATCATGTTAATTCTCTTTTTTTTGGGGATGGATTTTTTTACCGCAGAGGGCGCAGAGGGCGCAGAGGAAGAGATAATTGAGAAGTTTCATTCGCTTGTAGGGGCCGTGCCAAGAGTGGTGGCCCTCCTTGACTTCCTTTAAAAGGTCAAAACTGTGCGAATTACTTCGCCTTTTTTCATTAAATCCAGGGCTTCATTTATTTTTTCGATTGGCATTACCTTAGTTACTAAACTATCAATATCAATTTTACCGTTCATGTACCAATCCACTATTTTTGGCACATCGGTTCTGCCTTTGGCTCCGCCAAAAGCTGTGCCTTTCCACACTCTGCCTGTTACTAACTGAAATGGGCGGGTACTAATTTCTTGACCAGCTCCTGCTACGCCGACAATGACGCTCACTCCCCAGCCTTTGTGGCAGCATTCTAAGGCTTGACGCATGACATTGATATTACCTATACATTCAAAACTGTAGTCAGCTCCCCCTTTGGTTAAATCTACTAAATAAGCAACTAAATCTCCCTCGATTTCGCGGGGATTCACAAAGTGAGTCATGCCGAATTTTTCAGCCAGTGCTCGTTTGTCGCCATTGAGATCTACGCCGATAATCATATTAGCTCCTACCATGCGAGCGGCTTGAATTATATTCAAACCTACCCCTCCTAAACCGAAAACTACCACATTAGAGCCTGGTTCTACTTTGGCTGTATTGATGACAGCGCCGATGCCTGTTGTTACTCCGCAACCAATTAAACAAGCTTTGTCAAAGGGAGCATCGTCACGAATTTTTGCTACCGCAATTTCTGGTAATACTGTATAATTGGCAAAGGTGGAAGTTCCCATGTAATGATGAATTTTCTCCCCGTCTAGGGAAAACCTGCTGGTGCCATTGGGCATCACCCCTTGTCCTTGAGTCACTCGAATTGCTTGACAGAGATTAGTTTTTGGGTTCAAACAATATTCGCAGTTGCGACATTCGGGAATATATAGTGGAATTACTCGATCGCCCACTTTGACGCTAGTTACTCCCGCTCCTACTTCTGCGACAATACCAGCTCCCTCATGGCCCAAAATAGCCGGAAACAAACCTTCAGGATCGGCACCAGAAAGAGTATAAGCGTCAGTATGGCACAGACCCGTGGCTTTAATTTCCACCAGGACTTCTCCGGCTTGTGGACCTGATAAATCGACCATTTCAATGGTTAAAGGTTTCCCCGCGCTACGAGCAACGGCTGCTTTTACTTTCATAATCTATTCCGGTCTGTAAAATTGTCAATTACCTATTATGCACAATGTATTGTATTATTTAATTTAACAATTTCCACAAATTTATGAAAAAAATCATTTTAATTACTGGAGTAAGTCGCGGCCTTGGTTTGGCGATGACTGAAAAGTTTATTGAGCTAGGACATACTGTTTTAGGCTGCGCCCGTTCTCCCCAAGCAGTGGAAAAACTCCAACAAAAATATAGCACCCCTCACAATTTTAAGTGTTTGGATGTGGCAGTGGATGCTCAAGTAAAAAACTGGGCAACAGAAATACTTACAAATTACTCCCCTCCCGATTTGCTGATTAACAATGCAGGTGTAATCAATCATCTCGCGCCCCTGTGGGATGTCAGCAGTGAAGAGTTTTCCCAGGTAATTGATGTTAATATTAAAGGTGTTGCGAATGTGATTCGCCACTTTGTTCCAGCAATGATTGCCCAAAAAAGCGGGATTGTGGTTAATTTCACTTCTGGTTGGGGCAGGTCAACTTCACCGGAAGTGGCTCCCTATTGTGCTTCTAAATGGGCCATAGAAGGACTGACCAAAGCCTTAGCTCAAGAATTGCCACGGGGGATGGCGGCGATTCCTTTAAATCCGGGGATAATTCACACGGATATGCTGGAAATTTGTTTCGGAGAAGATGCTAGGAATTACACAACAGTCAAAGGTTGGGCGCAAAAAGCTGTGCCTTTTTTATTGAAGTTTAAACCGACGGATAATGGCGTGTCAATGACTGTTCCTGGAGCGCAATAAAAGAGTAGAATTAAGATGATAGTTTAACCCCCAAAATTCCCCCTGTGAACTCCCCTGTGAACCTGTCCCTAACCCCGCCCTCGCCCATCGAAACCCGTAAAGCAGACCACCTCCGGCTCTGCATCGAAGAAGATGTACAATTCCACGAAACTACTAGCGGATTTGAACGCTACCGTTTTACTCACTGCTGTTTGCCAGAACTCGATCGCACTGAAATCGATTTAACCTCAACATTTCTAGGAAAAAAATTAGCTGCACCTCTGCTAATTTCCTCCATGACTGGCGGCACTGAATTAGCCCAGACTATCAATTATCGCCTTGCAGATGTCGCTCAAAAATACAAAATTGCTATGGGTGTCGGTTCCCAGCGCATCGCCGTCGAAAATCCTCAACTCGCCGATACCTTTGCAGTGCGCCGGCGCGCTCCTGATATTCTGTTATTTGCTAACATCGGTGCAGTTCAATTAAACTATAATTACGGTTTGGCACAGTGTCAGAAAATTGTGGATCTTCTGGAAGCAGATGCCCTGATTTTGCACCTCAATCCTCTGCAAGAGTGCGTTCAAACTGAAGGTGATACTAACTTTAAAGGACTCCTTGATAAAATTGCCAAATTGTGCGAAAAATTGCCAGTACCTGTAATTGCGAAAGAGGTTGGTAATGGCATTTCAGGAAAGATGGCAAAAAAATTGCTCGCAGCCGGGGTGAGTGCGATCGACATTGCCGGAGCTGGAGGCACTTCTTGGGCGAAAATAGAAGGAGAGCGTGCCCGTGATGGTAAGCAACGCCGATTGGGCACAACCTTTGCTGACTGGGGAATACCGACAGCCGAGTGCATTGTCAGTACCCGCGCCGCAGCGCCTGATGTTCCTTTGATTGCTTCTGGAGGCTTGCAGCATGGTTTGGATGCAGCCAAGGCCATCGCCCTGGGTGCAGATATGGCGGGGCTGGCGAGAGCGTTTTTGCAAGCAGCAGCGGAATCGGAATCAGCCTTAGAGCTTTTGGTTGAGGTTTTAATTGCAGAGATTGCCACAGTGATGTTCTGTACCGGCTGCGCTAACCTTGATGAGTTAAAACATTCTGGAGTTTTGGAAAGGTTAAGATAAAAAGATGTCAGTTGGCAGTTGGGAGTTGACAGTAGTTAGTAGTTTGTAGTTATATCAAATCCGGTTGCACTCCTTATGATATAGAGTCCAAGGCAGTGCCGTCTCCCTACCCAAAGTAATATTGTAGGGACTAAGGCCAAGCCGTCTCCTAATTTGGGCTACTAATAATTCCGATGCTACCGGATTTGATATTAGTGGTTAGTTGCTACCCATTGGTGTCAACTTAAGGTCAAAGGTAGCCACAGACTGCTGTTTGACTATTAAATCTAGATCCCCCCTAGCCCCCCTTAAGAAGGGGGGGATAAGAGTCCGATCTTTCGTCCCCCTTCCCCCCT
>NZ_JAHRFC010000102.1:0-14671 GCF_020883015.1 Microcoleus sp. CAWBG640 | reverse complement strand
TGGAGTAGACAAACCTCTCAAGAGTCATCTTGAGACTACGATGAATCAGGAAGTTAACACCAAAATTTCTAATGTCCAGCTAAGTCTAGACTTTGGTAATTTTGGGTAGGTTTAACAGAGCGGATTTTCTAAGGATGTGCCACCACCAGACTGTCGGTGTTTGAGAGTGCGGGCGATCGCCTCTAAATGTCCCACTAAATCTGATGCTGCTTTTTTCGGTGCCATCGAACCGTAGGTAAATCCGATCAAATCTGACAATCGGTGGTCTCGAAAGACGATCGCCAAATCTCCGTGAGGAGTTTCTAGACGGTAAGGGCGATATAACAATTCTGGTTCCCAGACATTCCCAGCCCCATCGCGATGAAAAAAGTGTTTAATTGTCCATCCCAATACAGCTTCGTCGGAGACTATCCATTTGAAGCCTTGTTTTGCAATATAGGGCAAGATTTCTGGACTAACTGCCTGTTCCGAGGGCCACAAACCGCGAGGTTCGCAATCGAACCTATCTTGATACATTTCCCAGGATTTTCTGAGGTGTCGGGGAATATCTTCTGCCCACTGAAACCGATGTTGTGGCAGGGTCATGTTGGGAATAGCTATGCGAGCGCAATTCGTATCAGCAAGCAGCGGTAATATCGGGTGTGTATGGGGGTTGTGGAGACTTCTAATTGTCCCTCAGCTTGCATTTTTCGGTGTTGGGGAATGATTTTGGCTAGGATTTGTTTTTGTTTGGAGTAGATTTTGTGGCGATCGGCTAAACTAAAATTTTGTCCTTGTTTCAGCCACCGGGCAATCTCCGGGTCATCCCAAAATAGCGGGTCAATCCAAGCTAAATTGTGCCAAGCCAGCAAGTCGCTAAAGTCCTGTTGATTCCAATTTTCCACACACCACTGAATACCTTTTTCCTGATGCTGAGTGTAGAGCTGATTGTAGCGGGGATGGGGTTGAATTAGGGTGTGGTAATTGGCATCAAAAAAGTGCTGACAAATAAATTCTTTTTCTGATATGTTTAAGTATTCAGTGGGCTTGAGAGCCGCCGCCAAATAGGGGTCTAATGCTCGGTCTGCGATGCAATCTTCTATCTGCAAAATCAAGGATGGCACAAGGTTTACAGTTTGATGCAGTTTGGGATATTTTGCCAAAATTAGCACTAAATCCAAGTAATCTTTAACTCCGTGCAAGCGCACCCAAGGCAATCGATATTGAGCCTCTGTTTCCTTAGCAGCTACTCTGGATTTGTACAGCGGTTGGTGTTGATGCCAAATGAAGGCTACATACAGGGGGTGAGACATTACTCTAGTCCTTAGTCATTAGTTATTTGTTATTTGTTATTGGTTATTGGTTATTTGTTATTGGTTATTCGTTATTTGTCTGTATTTCCGATTCCCGATTCCCCATTACCGATTACCAAAGAAAGCCTATTGTTCCGATGCCAAAGGATTTCATATTATTAGTCCTTAGTCCTTAGTCCTTAGTCCTTAGTCCTTAGTCCTTAGTTGCTTGTCATGGATGACACGACACTAATGACTAAGTTTAGTCTTTTTTGTTGGTGTTTTTTTAGTCATCAGACTTTACCGTTGATTAATTAATCAGTTAAGTTCCTACGGACTAATGACTAATGACTAATGACTACGGACTAATGACTACTGACTACGGACTAATGACTACTGACTACTGACTACTGACTACTGACTAATGACTACTGACTAATTACATTACCTGTTCAACTTCCGAGATTTCTGGGATGGCTTCGCGCAGGCGACGTTCTATGCCCATTCTCAGGGTCATTGTAGAGCTTGGGCAAGAGCCACAAGCTCCTTGTAGCCGCAGGTGTACGACTGGGCCTTCGATTTCTACCAGTTCCACGTTGCCGCCGTCGGATATCAGGTAGGGGCGCATTTCATCCAGAATTGTTTCGACGTTATCTCTTGTTAGTGCTAGTGTCGTCATATTTAACCTTCCGAATTATTTAGTAGAGTTGATGTGTACTGGATCTCGATCGCACAGTTACTGACTGTTGATGCTGATATCGTAATCGAAAAACCTGTTTTATTTAGGAAATTAGGTTTTTCGATGGGCTCTAAACTACTGCTGGTTCCAGCATTTTGACGTTAGAGTAGTTGAACTCGGTTGTTGTCTGTTGACCTTGTTCTTTCGATCGCACTACTTGCTTTGTCATCACATAATAATCGCCTATTTTCTCGAAAGTGTCTTCAAATTCGAGTTCTCTGGTGATTTCATTAGTTTCTGGATTGCGGAAAACAGCATCGTAGTGACTAGCCAAAGAACCTTCGGGTGTCTCCAAGCTGTTGTGGGTATCAATGACGAAAGCCATACGGCCCATCACCCGGCTGACTTGACAAATTGACAAACCTCGGATCTTATAATTAGATCCCATCGAGTCGCCTTGCACCAAGATGTCCACAGCATCGGTGTCATCCTTCTCGCCGAGGGTGAAATTGTTTTTCCCGTGGGATTTTTCAAATGTCGAGCGTTTGCGGTGAGTCACAATGTCGCGCATCTGGGTATAGACACTTTGCTGCACTTCCTCGTCTGCAATCCCGCTCACTTCCACCGTCATGTCTGGCTTAATCGAAACATTACCCGTGTATACTTCGTCGCCTTGCTTGAGTTCGATGTCGGCACTGTAACCAGGAAAGTTGGCATCCCAAGTGTAGCGGTGTTCGTAGGCAGCGCGAAATAGGTCGCGAGCATTGGCTGTCTCTGTCATGAATCTCTCTCTTTACTATGTACACGCATCTACTACTTTAGCTTGTAAGCGAAAGCCGCGCACTTTATCCGATCGAGATTGGTAGATTTAGCCCTATTTGCCGATCGCAAGTAGCTATAATATTAAATCAGGGTCAGAAAAAATTTAGTTATATGGCGATCGCTAGACCAGGGTGTTTCTTGTGGCTATCTTGAAAAAAATTGCGTCCAGTTCTGATGACTGGCGACGATCACAACTATAAATTTATTGATTTTTCAAATGCTAGAAAAAACATTTCAACACCTGCAAGCGTTGCAAACACAAGTCAATCAACTGCCACCTGCACAACAGGGAATTTTAAAAAAAACTTTGGACAACCTGTTTAATTCTTTGCAAGAATTGGCAGTCAGCGACCAGTTTGAAAGCGCCACAAACAATGCGGCTAAGCTGGTAGAATTAGAAAAATCCAATCGCCTTTTAGAACGCACCTCAGCGCAACAAGCCTCTCAACTTAGACAGTTACAAGAACAGTCCCAGAAAGAACTCAGCCAGTACCGTCGGGAGAATCAAGCACTCACAAAAAGTGAAGCAAAACTCCAAAAAGTGCTGCGAAATTCTCCCGATATAATTAGCGTCTTAGAGTCGGATGGGCGAGTGCGATATCACAGCGCCGCAGTGGCACGAGTTTTGGGTTACAAGCCAGAAGCAAGAATTGGCAAAGTTCAGGGTGAGTTAATTCATCCTGATGATTTACTGGCTTGGCAAGCATATTTTGGTAAGTTGTTGGAACATCCGGGAATTGCTAAGCCGATCGAATATCGGGTGCGGCACGCTGACGGTTATTGGGTATATATAGAGTCTATTGGTAATAGTTTGCTGTTTGATTCTAATGTCCGCGGAATTGTCATGAGTTCGCGGGAAATAGGGGAACGCAAGCAAGCAGAACTAGCAATCAAGGAGTCGGAGTTTCACTACAAAATCATGTCGCAAATCACTTCAGATTTTGCCTATTCTTTTAGGGTGACACCCGATGGCAAATTTGTCTGTGAGTGGGCAACCGAAGCTTTTGGGCGCTGCACTGGCTACCTTCCTGAAGAATTAGTAGCGTCGGGCTGGTGGAACTTAGATCTAGTTCATCCTGATGACAAGCAGATGTTGATCGAGCAATTACAACAGTTTACTGACCTTCGCATGGGAACCAATGAGTATCGAATTGTTAACAAAAAAGGCGAGGTGCGCTGGGTGAAGGATCGCTGGCAAGCTGTTTGGGACAAAACTGAGGGACGGATTGTGCGTTTGCGGGGGGCTTGTCAGGAAATTAGCGATCGCAAGCAAGTAGAAGTACAACTACAATTGGCTAAGGAACTGTTACAAGCACAAATAGAATCTGCGCCACTGGCCATAATTTGTACTGATACCAAGGGCAAGGTAACTGTCTGGAACCCCATGGCAGAACAAATTTTTGGTTGGAGTGCTACACAAGTTTTGGAGCAAATTGAGCCTAATATTCCCGAAGGCAAAGAGCAAGATTTTCAGGCTACACTCAAGTCGGTGTTAAATGGCAAGGCACAGAACGGTTGTGAAGTGTCTCTGTTAAAGAAAGACGGTGGCTCGATCGATCTTTGGCTATTCGCCGCACCGGTGCAAGATGCCAGCGGCCAGACTATCGGCTGCATAAAAATATTTTCTGACCTTTCAGAACGCAAGCGCATAGAGTCAGAGCGCCAAAAACTTGTAGGGCTAAAAAATATGGAAGAACCCTTTTGGGCTCGTTATATTACTCCTCCAACAAATACTAAAAAAAGTAAGTAAAAGCAAGGGCGCAGAATCATGATACAGAAAGCTTTTTAGCCACCAATATCTTACGTTTAATTAATTATTTAATAAATAATTAAAAATAAATAGTTGGAAACAGTCGATCTGATTAGTTGTAGAAAACCCTAATGGATCGATGAGCGATTCAACTATTTAGTCCTGGGAAGATGTCTCCTGACTTCTGATTGCAGCCAGGTCTGCGTGAGTCTGACAAGCATCGCTTAACTGAATGAAATCTAAGACATTACCAATTACCTTAGAAAGGTGGAGAGCAGAACGGTGAGCTTCTTGGATAAAAGCCCTCTCCTCTATGGGATCGTCTGCCATATCATCTACAGTTAGTTGTAGATAACCAATAATGTGATTTAGGGGCGTGCGGAGTTCGTGGGACGCTTTCAACATGAACTGCTTTTTGAGCTGGGAAAGTTCTGTGACTCTATCGCTGCGCTCTTGATAGAGCGTGGCGAGGGCGATGGCGCTTCCTACTTGATCGGCAAGTTCTTGAGCGAATTCGATTTGGCACTGAGTCCAAGGTCGATCGCCTATATTGTTTCCTAAATTATCCTGACCGCATCGGTGCAAACTAATAATGCCGTTAGCTTGCTCTTGATAGGCTGTAGCCACCACTAACACTGACTGTCTGCCGAAAGGGTCATCGTCGGCAAAGGAGTCAAATACCACGGGTTCTAGGGTGGCGATCGCCTCCATAAAATGAGGTGTTTCTATTAAGGAAAGCTCTACTCCCAGCATGGCTGGAAATCGATCCTGACAGTATTCGGCTGCCACCTTAACTTGCAGGCTAGAACTTTCATAGGGACAAATGATACAGCGACTGACATCAAGGGTTTGCCCCAGACTATTAACTGTTTGCTGCCAAATGCCATTTAGATCCAGAGTTTTACGAATCTTTCTGCCAATTTGCAGTAAAAGTTTTTGCGATTGAGCTGATATCTGCTGATTCATAGCAACCCCTTTTCTACTGGAATGGCAAAATTTTACCACTCCGCCAACAGAGGAGGAATTTACTGAATTTGCCAACTCCAGACTGTCGAATTTCTGACTTCCGTAATTACACTTAAATGTTCCCACAGGCTTTCAAAAATTACTAGCTAACTGTAATTATTTCTATAATAACATTATACTTCTCATACTTAAGAAGTTTTGTCAAGTTTTTGTAAATTTTCTTTATATTACGTTCTGGGCAAGCTCAATCAGGCATCAAAATCCCTATAAATACGTTATATTTTCAATGGTTTCACGGAAAATAATAGGGGGTTTGATACCTACCTCCCCAAATACCTGTTGGGTCTAGGCGCCCAAAGACCACTGCGGGACGATTGTCATCAGTCTAGAGTCCCAAAAATAGGGAGCAAGGGCAAAAAAAGAGTAATAATTAATACATATTTCTGGAATTCGCTGAATTCCCATAATTAATAACTCAGTCCTGGACGCACGGGGGGTCAAAAACCAGGGTACTGCTACTAACTAAGGACTGCTAACTATTGACAAAATAATGGTTCTTGGTAAAGTAAGACGGTGAAAGTAACCGTCGATCCGAGTCCTTCCCCCATGCTGTAAAAATTGACCGTACCCCCCATTGCCTCTACCAGTTTTTGAGTAATAGCCAATCCCAAACCGGTGCCACCATATTTTCTGGTACGATCGCCATCTACCTGAAAAAAAGACTCAAACAATTTATCTTGTTTGTCAAGAGACACCCCAATCCCAGTATCAGCAACTCGGATTTTGATCAGACCAGGAAACTCCTGATTCTGAAAAGTAACTTTTTTCTTAATTGCTTCGGTACTAATACGAATGCCACCTTCGTTTGTAAATTTAATCGCATTGCCAGTCAGATTCAAAATAATTTGAAGCAGACGTCGGTAATTGCCATACACAATAATTTCCTCCTCCGCAGATAGGGTTTGGACTTGAAATTGTAATCGCTTCTCTTCCACCTGCACCCGCGTCAAAGACTCAACCTGCTGCAAAACTTCACCTAGTTTGACAGGAGCGAGGTCTAACTGCATTTTGCCAGCTTCGATTTTAGCGACATCCAAAATATCGTCGATGACGTTGAACAAAAGTAGGGCAGAACGATGAGCTTCCAGGATAAATTCACGGGCTTCTTCCGGGTCATCTGCCATGCCGTCCATCAGTAATTTCAGAAAGCCAAGGATGCCGTTGAGGGGGGTGCGAAGTTCGTGAGAAGTATTAGCCAGAAACTGACTTTTAAGCTGGGAAAGGGCAACGGCTTCGGCGCGGGCCTGTTCTAGTTCTTGATAGAGAGTAGCATGGGCGATCGCGCTTCCGACTTGAGCGACCAATTCGCGGGCGAATTCAAGTTCCAGAGGACTCCACTGCGGGGAATCTCCGCAGCGGTGCAAAGCTATCAGTGCATTGGGTTCGCCTTGATAGGAAGTTGCGGCTACCAGCACCGAGTGTCGCTGGAAAGGGTCATTGGCAGGATAAGCACACTCAACAGCTACTGGCAAGAGGGTAGCTAAAGTTTCAATCCACCCCGGCTGTTCGGAGGCTTGCAATTCTAATCCCAGCATGGCAGAATAAGGTTCTTGACGGTACTCTGCTACGACTTTGAGGGTTTTTGATTGGAAATGTTCGATAGGAAGGGGAGGAGAAGTAAATTGATAGTCCTGGGCAATGGGGAGGGTCAAGTCTGATTCCCCAGTATCGGCATTTTCGATATCTTTCGGGGGAATGAATGGGGAGGATTTGAAAATTTCGCTTGTTTGTTTGTAGGGACAGATGATACAGCGGCTGGCATTTAAAACTTGACCGAGACTGTTGGCTGTTTGCTGCCAAATTGTCTCTAAGTCGAGGGTTCGGTGGATGTTTTGAGCTATTTGGGAGATGATTTTGCGATTGATTTCGGAGTAGTGAGGGAGGGAAGTAGCAGGGATACAGGTTTCTGGGAGCTGCTTTTGTTGCTGAAACTGTGAGTCCAAGGCGTCAGAATTTAGCTTCTGGTATGTGGGTTGCTCTGACAGTAAGCGTCCCATTGCTAAAACTGTTGTAGCTTTGCCGTTTGAGGTGATAATGGGAGCGACTGTCAAATCGAAGACTAAATATGTTTCGCCGGAACCAAAGGGATAGCTAAACCTTTCTGGTGTCATGGTTTCGAGGATTCGTTGCACGCGTTGAAGGTATGGTTTCGCCGGAACAGGTGGAAAGTTGTCGATCGCCCCACCATCGACAATTTGTTCTACTGTAAGATTGTGCTGCTCGCCTTGCTGCCAATAAAAAGATAGATATTGACCGTTTCTGTCTTGTGTAAATATTAATTCTGCCCCTAACTCTTGGAAAAAGGCTGTAGAGGCCAGGCTCGATCGCCGAAAATCTGTGTTAGAGTCCATCAGAATAGCAGATAAAAGTAGTTTTGCTTTTTGATTTGGGAGTTAAATAGTTTAATCGTTCAATAGTTTAATCGTTCAATAGTTTAATTGTTCAATACTTTGTTATTCAAAATCCCCAACTTAAAACTATCAACTATTTTTGGATGCTACCATTAATTTTATATTTATTAATAAACTCAAAAAATACTCACTTTTAAATCGAGCACCTCAGACTCGAAACTATTTGTTGTCAGTTATTGTGTTTGATGTTGATGACTACTATTTAATATTTAGAAATGTTCCTTCGCCGATTAATTATCTGGCTTAAAAATTCCTAAAATATTTGATGCTGTCCGGCAGTGAAACTGGCGACTCGCCATCCCATTTTGTCTCTCACTTTTCAGCATTAACTGATTATTTTTTAGGTAAATTTATGGTAGAAAATTATGATTTTGTAGTGAAATCTGCCTGTGATGATAGCTGGGGGGCGATCGCAAATTTCACAGCCAACAGATTAACGCCGGAATTCGCGATCGACCCTCAGTCGTTCCACTCACCACGAGGCGGAACTGGGGGGTTGCGGCGCAAGCTCAGAGCCAACTCGTCTTCACGGCGATCGCCCCTTAACCACTGCCTAATTGCAGTTTCAATAACTTTGCTAGGGTCATTTGTCAAGTGCTGAATTTGGTCTAAAAGTTCAGGATCGATGTGGATGGATAATTCCACTTTTTCTGACGCAGCGTGGGAAGGTATGCTTGACTCGCTCATAGTTAAAAAAATCCTAGTTTTAATTCTTAAGTTTCAATCGCTTAATTGTTTGAGTTAGTGTGTGGTACACAAACACCTGACTGGAGGGGGAGAAGCACCGACAGAGGGACACACAGAGGAGGAGGGGGAGAGAGACACAGACAGGAACAGAGGAACAGAGGGACAGAGGGAAGTTTTTTTGGGTTGGGTTTCCTGGCTTGATAGGACAGGGTGGGAGATCTTCACACTTTTGAGGTTTTCCTTTCAGGGAGATCGCTTTGACAAGGGAGGGAGTGTTTAGGTTGAGTTACTGATTGGTGGTTTGATTTCAATCCCCAATCAGAGGTTTAAGCAGGCACTGTACTCTTGCTTGTGTAATCATACAACAAAAAGTATCCTTTGCCGATTAGGTCTTTGACAAAAAATATGACTAACGTCCCTGTATCTCGCATTCGCAATTTTTCGATTATTGCTCACATCGATCACGGAAAATCCACTTTGGCCGATCGCCTGTTGCAGGCGACTGGGACAGTCCAAGCACGGGAGATGAAAGAGCAGTTTTTAGACAACATGGAGCTCGAACGCGAGCGTGGGATTACGATCAAGCTGCAAGCTGCTCGGATGAATTATACTGCCAAGGATGGTCAGGACTATGTGCTTAATCTGATCGACACTCCTGGACACGTAGACTTCTCCTACGAGGTGTCGCGATCGCTGGCTGCTTGTGAAGGTGCGCTGCTGGTAGTTGACGCATCTCAAGGTGTGGAAGCACAAACCTTGGCAAATGTCTACCTAGCTTTGGCAAACGATTTAGAAATTATTACTGTTTTAAATAAAATTGACCTACCGGGGGCGGAACCAGAACGGGTAAAAGGGGAAATTGAAGAGATTGTCGGACTCGACTGTAGCGACGCGATTCTGGCTTCTGCGAAGGAAGGTATCGGTATTGATGATATTTTGGAGGCGATCGTCGAAAAGGTGCCACCACCACAGGATACCGTCGATCAACCACTCAGGGCGCTAATTTTTGATAGTTATTACGATGCTTATCGTGGAGTAATTGTTTATTTCCGGGTGATGGATGGCAGTGTCAAAAAAGGCGATCGAGTATTATTGATGGTTTCGGGCAAGGAATATGTCATCGATGAATTAGGCATACTTTCACCAACTCAAATCCCAGTAGATGAACTCCACGCCGGAGAAGTAGGTTATCTAGGCGCAGCGATTAAGGCAGTAGCGGATGCTCGCGTGGGAGATACAATTACTTTGGTCAAAAAGCCTGCACCGGAGCCTTGGCCTGGTTATACCGAGGCGAAACCGATGGTGTTTTGTGGCTTATTCCCGATCGATGCTGACCAATTTCCCGACTTGCGGGAAGCCTTGGAAAAATTGGAACTTAACGATGCGGCCCTTTCCTACGAACCGGAAACATCCAGTGCGATGGGATTTGGTTTCCGCTGCGGTTTCTTGGGTTTGCTGCACATGGAAATTGTGCAAGAAAGACTGGAACGAGAATACAATTTAGATTTAATTGTGACTGCTCCTTCCGTGGTTTATCAAGTCACGACAATTAAGGGAGAAGTCCTAACAATTGACAATCCGAGCCACTTGCCAGACCCTCAGTATCGTGATAAAATTGAGGAGCCTTACGTGCAAGTAGAAATGCTATCGCCCGAAACATATGTGGGGACTTTGATGGAATTATCTCAGACTCGGCGGGGCATTTTTAAAGATATGAAATATCTCAGTCAAGGGCGGACTACATTGATTTATGAGTTGCCTTTGGCGGAAGTAGTGACTGACTTTTTCGATCAGATGAAATCGCGATCGCGCGGTTATGCCAGCATGGAGTATCACCTGATTGGCTATCGCGAAAATCCCTTGGTGAAATTGGACATTTTAATTAACGGCGATCCGGTGGATGCTTTGGCGATGATTGTACACCGCGATAAAGCCTATAATGTGGGCCGCGGCTTGACGGAAAAACTCAAGGAGTTGATTCCTCGCCACCAATTTAAGGTTCCCATTCAAGCGACGATTGGCGCGAAGGTGATTGCTTCAGAGCACATTCCGGCTTTGCGGAAGGATGTGTTAGCGAAGTGTTACGGTGGCGATATTTCGCGGAAGAAGAAGCTGCTGCAAAAGCAGGCGAAGGGTAAGAAGCGGATGAAGTCTGTGGGTACTGTGGATGTGCCGCAGGAAGCTTTTATGGCTGTGCTGAAGCTCGATCGCGATTCGTAATTTGTCTGTAGCTTTTTGTGAGGAACAGGCCAGAGATCCTGTTCCACAAACAGTCAGTCTTCGTGGGATGGGCCGGAGAACCCGTCCCCAAAATGCTGATTGAAAATGATATGAGATGTACAATATATACTACTGAGCTAAAATTCAGACCAAGGACATCCACATTTGGGCGTCCAACATGGTAAAAATTCCATCTAAACCCGATAGTTTTGCAACAGCGTACTTGGGAAATGAAGGGCGATCGCTCTTAATTACTGTCAAGATTTATTTATCGAAAATATCAAATATTAAATAAAATTTTGCTGCTTAGAATTACCATAGATAGCCATCAGTTTAATGTATCTAAAAATGCCAAACGCCTCAAGAAATTCATCAAACGTTACCAAAAAGCCTTTACATTGTCGATCGCAATTTTGTTATTCTATTAGCAAGTTTCACTCGATCGACTGAATTTTTGTACCACAGTCCTACCCCCTAAACAGAAAGGCAGTTTCCACCATGAGAATTTTAGTCACAGGCGGTGCGGGCTTCCTCGGTTCCCACCTAATCGATCGCCTAATGGCCCAAGGACACGAAGTAGTCTGCCTGGATAACTTTTACACCGGGACTAAACGCAATATCCTCAAATGGATGGACAACCCATACTTTGAGCTAATCCGCCATGACATCACCGAACCAATTCGGTTAGAAGTAGATCAGATTTACCATCTAGCCTGTCCCGCTTCCCCAGTACACTATCAGTACAACCCTGTCAAGACACTTAAAACAAACGTCATCGGCACGATGAATATGTTGGGATTAGCCAAACGAGTAAAAGCCAGATTTTTTCTAGCTTCCACTTCTGAAGTCTATGGAGATCCAGATGTTCATCCCCAAACAGAAGATTATCGTGGCAACGTTAATTGTATCGGAATTCGCAGTTGTTACGACGAAGGAAAGCGAGTAGCTGAAACCCTATCTTTCGACTACCATCGGCAAAATGGTGTAGACATTCGAGTCGTGCGAATCTTCAACACCTACGGCCCGCGAATGTTAGAAAATGATGGCAGAGTCGTCAGCAATTTTATTGTTCAAGCTTTACGAAATGAACCACTGACAATATACGGAGACGGTTCCCAAACCCGGAGTTTTTGCTATGTTTCAGATTTAGTTGAAGGATTTATTCGCTTGATGAATAACAACGAAATCGGGCCGATGAATTTAGGAAATCCCGGCGAATACACCATCTTGGAATTAGCCCAAAAAATTCAAAACATGATAAATCCAGGGGCAGAAATTATCTTTAAACCCTTGCCCCAAGATGACCCAAAACAGCGGCAACCGGATATTACTCGTGCTAAAACTTGGTTGGGATGGGAGCCCACTGTGCCGCTGGATCGAGGTTTGGAGTTAACTATCAAGGATTTTCGCGATCGCATCGAGGGAAATAAACAGTAGATACTGAGAGATTTGTAGGGGCAAACCCCCCGTGGTTGCCCCTCTAAAAAATATTCCCAATTCCCAATTTCCCAATTCCCAATTCCCAATTCCCATCTGAATTCATTTACTTTGAGGATATTTCTATGCGTGTATGTGTCATTGGTACGGGATATGTTGGCTTAGTCACTGGCACTTGTTTAGCCCACATCGGACATCATGTGATTTGTGTAGACAACAACGAAGAAAAAGTCAAGTTAATGAAGTCTGGACAATCGCCAATTTTTGAACCCGGACTTTCGGATTTAATGTCTTCTGCATCTGCCTCTGGCAATCTAGAATTCACCTCAGATTTAGCCGCCGGAGTTGCCCACGGAGATATTTTGTTTATTGCAGTCGGCACCCCTCCTTTACCTACAGGAGAAAGCGATACTCGTTACGTGGAGGCAGTTGCACGCGGCATTGGTGCGCACCTAGACGGTGAATACAAAGTATTAGTAAACAAATCAACAGTCCCCATCGGTTCCGGGGATTGGGTACGAAGAATTGTATTAGATGGTTTGGCAGAACGTCAAAAACCTCAAAGTAGCGAAGGGGCTACGGGGGAGGAAGTAGCAGCAAAAACAGGTGTTCAATTTGATGTAGTCAGTAACCCGGAGTTTTTGCGAGAAGGTTGTGCAGTTCATGATACCTTTAATCCCGATCGCATTGTTCTCGGCAGCAACTCTGAGCGGGCTATGGATATGATGGAACAGCTTTACAGCCCGATTGTCGATCGCAAATTTGCCGACAATACCTCATTACCACCAGTGCCCGTAGTCAAGACTGATATCAGTTCAGCCGAGATGATTAAGTACGCAGCCAATGCTTTTTTAGCAACAAAAATCAGCTTTATTAATGAAGTGGCTAATATTTGCGATCGCGTCGGTGCAGATGTTACCCAAGTCGCCAAAGGAATCGGATTAGATTCACGAATTGGTGGCAAGTTTCTGCAAGCAGGAATTGGTTGGGGTGGTTCTTGTTTCCCCAAAGATGTTTCAGCCTTAGTTCACACTGCTAACGATTACGGCTACGAAGCACATTTGCTGAAAGCAGCAGTAGAAGTTAACGAACGTCAACGATTAATTGCTATTGAAAAATTGCAGCAAGTCTTGAAGATTCTCAAAGGCAAAACAGTGGGACTTTTGGGTTTAACTTTCAAGCCAGATACTGATGATTTACGCGATGCTCCTTCCCTGAATTTAATCGAGAATTTGAACCGATTAGGAGCGAAAGTTAAAGCTTACGATCCGATTGTTTCTCAAACTGGAATGCGCCACGGTTTGTCAGGAGTATTGGTAGAAACTGACCCCGAAAGACTAGCTGATAGTTGCGATGCTTTAGTATTGGTGACAGACTGGGAACAGTTTCGCAATTTAGACTATCTAAAAATGGCGAAATTGATGAATCATCCAGTGATGATTGACGGCCGTAATTTCTTAGACAAGAAAGTTTTAGAAGCCGCTGGTTTCCAATATGTAGGAATTGGAAGGTAAATTTTCCCATCCAAGAACAGAACTAAAAAGCTTGTGGGGTGGGCATCCTGCCTGCCCAAAAACACACTGGAAACAGCTTAATTATCTGACAGTACCGATCGCAATTTTGACCCCAGACACCGATCGCAATTCATCCATTACCCCAGTTACCACCCCGTGACTAACCAACTTATCCGCATTAATCAAAACTACAACCTCCCGTTGCTGCAACGGAATCAAAGCACGAACTCTAGTCGAAACCTCATTTAACTTAACAGGTTGACGATTCAGCGCCAAATTGCCATATTTATCAACAGTAACCACCATAGGAATTGATTGCTGCTGAACATTACCCATTATAGCTTTAGGTAAAATAACCGGCAACCCTTCCGAGCGACTCAAAAACAAACTAGACATGATAAAAAACGTTAAAATCGCAAAGATGACATCAATCATCGGCACGATATTGATTTGCAGAGGAACATCATCAATTTCTTCTGGTAAGCGCATGAGACATCTCCATACTTGTAGCTAAAATCAAATCCTGTATTCATGAGAATCATTCACATCTCTCCCCTTTCTCTGGTTCCTCTGCGTACTCTGCGGTAAAAAAATCCGATAGTAAGCCCATGAGACATCTCCATACTTGTAGCTAAAATCAAATCCTGTATTCATGAGAATCATTCACATCTCTCCCCTTTCTCTGGTTCCTCTGCGTACTCTGCGGTAAAAAAATCCGATAGTAAGCCCATGAGACATCTCCATACTTGTAGCTAAAATCAAATCCTGTATTCATGAGAATCATTCACATCTCTCCCCTTTCTCTGGTTCCTCTGCGTACTCTGCGGTAAAAAAATCCGATAGTAAGCCCATGA
>NZ_JAHRFC010000101.1:0-14713 GCF_020883015.1 Microcoleus sp. CAWBG640 | reverse complement strand
CGACAGCCCGACAGGGATTGAAATCCCTGTCTCATAGCGCAAGTCCTCTGAAAGAGGACTGAAGAGAGTTGAGAGTTGCATTTAATGTTTCAGTCGGTTTTAACCGACTTTTGCTATGAGACGGGGAATTGATTCACTCCTAGGACTGTGGGTGAATGCGATGGCCCAATATACAATCCAAGCATCCCAAAATCAAATGCGAAAATACCTCACAATCAAACAACTTACAGAAGCAGTTCAAGGTGCTGTCACCCCCCGGATGGTAAGACATTATCACTCCTTGGGGCTGCTTTCGACCGCAGTGCGATCGACCTCTAACTACAGACTCTACACCCGCAGCGACGTGCAGAAACTGCAAAAAATTGTCGCACTCAAACAGCAAGGTTTTCAGCTTTCTCACATCCGCAAGTTGTTAGAAACTGATGGGGATGCTTCCCCTGATGCGCTGATGGCGACTCTACAGCAACAGTATCTTTCTGTTACTGGGCAGATAGTTCGCCTCCGACAAACGGCTTTAGCGCTGGAAGGTTTGCTGGGGCGGGATCTCTCCTGTCAAGCGGTGCAAGCGGGCGCACTGTCGCAAATGAGGCTGTTGCAGGGGGAAACTGAGGGGGGATTGGGTGAGTTGGAACAGTTGTGGGAGAGTTGGGATGCTGTGGCGCATTCTCACCCGGAGAATTTTGAGGAATCTTTGCAGCATTTGTTGCCGGATTTGAGCGATCGCTCTGAAATTGAGGTAGACTTGCTTTCAAAACTGGTATTAGCTAGTGGTGATTGTTCCCTATTGCCGTTTGTGAAGTTGAGCGAAACTGCGATTCAATCGGCGCGGGAAGCTTTGAAAAATCGTTGTCAAATTGTGGCTGATGTGTCGCCAGTTTGTGCTGCTTTGGATCTCACTAGATTAGCACATTTGGGGACAAGTATTGAAACTTTGATTGATGACCCTCACATTAATGCTGCTGCGGAAGCGGAACAGGAATTTTGGCAGGAAAGGGCATGGTTTCAACGGTTGTTAAAGCTCGAACCAGGATGTATATTGGTGATTGGATATGCGCCTTCTGTGTTGATGGCTGTTTGTGAGGCGATCGAGAGTGGGCAGTTGCAACCGGCTTTGGTGATTGGTATGCCGATCGGTTTTAGTCATTCTCCTGTGGCAAAACGGCGTTTAGTGCGATCGGGTGTTCCTTATATTACGACTGTTGGGACTTTTGGCGGTGGATTGTTGGCGGCGGTGGCTTTGAATGCTTTGGTTGAGTCTTTGATTGAAAAGCCGAATTGTCATTGTCATTTGAAGTGAAAATTTGTTTTGAGAGTTATCAGACGATGGGGATCAGAAACCGGGTTTTTTACCGAATCTGCGGTTGATAATCAAGTATTTTTGTAAAAAAACTCGGTTTCTAAACACTGCGTAAATCCTAAATTATTTATTTCGCAGTTTCAATCCCTGATTGGGATTTAGTGTAGTTGCGGCTCAAGGAAATTTTCAATAATTTCTAGAATGCTATTCTATAACTGAAAACCACTTTTATCAATAATTTGCAGTTATGGCAGGAAGAAAAAAGTTAAACAGAGAAAACCTACACGCAAGGGTCGGGTCGAATACCGCCGAAAAGCTCAAGGAAATCGCCTTAATACTTGGGTATACATACAACCATGAAGGCTCGACCGGGCAACTGCTGGATGCGATCGCCAGCGGAGACTTGATTCTTATCAGTACATCAAAATCCCTAAAAGTGGTTAACACTTTTAGGGAATGAGGCTAAAATTAGATTGTGAGGAAAAACAGTTCATACCCTCACTCAGGAGGTGAAAAATGACCCAAACAGGAAACGGACACAAACCGGATGATACAGAGGTGGAGGTGACTTACCTCCCGGTTTACTCGCCAGCCGACCCAACGGAGCAGGTTGGCTGGTTGAGAGTGAGTCAGGACGGGGAAGAAGAGTTTATTCTCGATATCCCTATTTCTGAATCCGAGGAACCCACCTCGGACAACTAGCGCCTAGCTAGTCTTTCTTAGACCGCCTTCAAGAGCCACCTTGAGGGCGGTCGCAAACTTTTTCATAAGATATGTAACGTCGTATGTCTGATGCAGTTGTCTGTCCCGATTACATCCGTATCTTAGAACGCAAACCGGGCGGGTGGGCGTTAAAAAAAGGCGAAATATTTTATAACCCCCTGCCTTTCGCAGTAGATTTTCAAGACTTTGAGTTGCATTATGGCATCTCAAAGCAGCAGGTTGTTACCGAGCTATTTCGGCTCAATGCCGGTAAAGCCGGTTACTATCTAGCCGATTTACGCCACAAGCAGTATTACTACTGCGGCCAATTATTTGAGGATGTGAAAACCATGCTTTTGCAAATGGGTATTGGTCGGACTGGCTTCGATTAAGCTCGATCGTTGCGATCGCAAACACGGCTACTAAAAAGCTGTCACCTGTTGGGTTGGCAGCTTTTTAGTTTATGTATCTAATTTGCCGATGCTGATCGTTCGATCACTGCCTGCGGCTTGTTTCAATCCCTAATAGGGGTTTAGTTTAATTGTGGCTATAATTACACCAGCACGAATAAGAATTTTTTTATGACTAATCCCTTTCCGGGTATGAATCCCTATTTAGAGCATCCTTCCCTGTGGGCGGGAATTCACCATCGGCTAATTACCGCTCTTGCCAATGACCTCGGCCCTAAGCTTCGCCCGAAGTACATTGTTGCCATTGAGGAGCGCGTATACGAGGTGAACGAAGATATGACTTTGCTAATAGGTGTACCGGATATCTCAGTACAAAGTACACCATCAGCTCTTCAATCTCCGGCATCCAATCTCGCGGTTGCTGTAAAAACGCAACCTACAGAAGTATTACTACCCTTGCCAGAGACTTTGACGGAAGCATACCTAGAAATTCATGCCGTGGAAACCGAGGAAGTTGTGACCATCATTGAGGTGCTTTCTCCAAAAAACAAACAGGTGGGAATCGGGCGGTTGCAATACGAAACAAAGCGGTTAAAAATTTTGGGTAGCGCAACTCACTTTGTTGAAATCGATTTGTTGCGCCAGGGGAAATCGATGGAAATGGTCGGAGATTTTGAGCAAAGCCACTATCGAATCGTGGTGAGTCATAGCGAAACTCGTCCAAAGGCTCTACTTTACAGCTTAAGCGTGCGAGATAAAATTCCTGAATTCCCAGTACCATTAGAGGCTGATGAACCAGAACCAGCGATCGATCTAAAGTCATTGCTAGACGAGATTTACGATCGGGGGAGCTATGACTTAAGAATTGATTACAGTCGCCCCCCAATTCCCGCTTTGTCAGAATCGGATACTGTTTGGATGAATGAAACACTTACCGCAAGGAAGCCATGACACCAATCAATCCCTAATAGGGATTTAGTGTAATTGCGGCCTTTATTGGGAGGGGGTAGATAAAAAGCACCAAGTTTCCATTCAATTAGTTTCCCCAGCGAGTGGGGACGAAAAGTTGGCGAAGCTTCCTTCACTTATATCCCTGCGTTTCCATTCAATTAGTTTCCCCAGCGAGTGGGGACAAAAAGAAAGTAGTTTTGGATGTAAACATACTGTAAGTTTCCATTCAATTAGTTTCCCCAGCGAGTGGGGACGCGATCGAGAAGGCAGAGAATGTTATCTGGGCGATCGAGTTTCCATTCAATTAGTTTCCCCAGCGAGTGGGGACTTGAAGCAGGCATGAAAATCGCTCAATTGGGGCAGGGTTTCCATTCAATTAGTTTCCCCAGCGAGTGGGGACGTATCTACTCACCCCAACAAACCAAAATGAGCAAATTACAGGTTTCCATTCAATTAGTTTCCCCAGCGAGTGGGGACTTCAATTACTTACACCGGCGATCGAGTTTACTGCGTTGGCAGGTTTCCATTCAATTAGTTTCCCCAGCGAGTGGGGACTTTGCGCTTAGTTGCAGGTTGCTTTCCATTCTTGATGTTTCCATTCAATTAGTTTCCCCAGCGAGTGGGGACGATGATGGAACTAAGATTTGGGTGCGTGGCGGAACGTTTCCATTCAATTAGTTTCCCCAGCGAGTGGGGACGCGGTTCTTTTTCCTCTATCCTCAATCAGAAGGAGCTTGATAAGTTTCCATTCAATTAGTTTCCCCAGCGAGTGGGGACTGCCACCGGTACCATTCGTGAAAGCTGCCATATATAAGTTTCCATTCAATTAGTTTCCCCAGCGAGTGGGGACTAATAGTAAGAAAGCAGCGCAATGGTTCATTGGGGTTTCCATTCAATTAGTTTCCCCAGCGAGTGGGGACTGTATTACGCCGAGTCGAGGCCCAGTACGGGAGAATCGGTTTCCATTCAATTAGTTTCCCCAGCGAGTGGGGACCGAATGATGCAGTGTGTTGACAATCTCAGCCTTGAAGGTTTCCATTCAATTAGTTTCCCCAGCGAGTGGGGACCTTTAGGGGAGTTGGCCGCAGCACTAGGAAATGACGCAGTTTCCATTCAATTAGTTTCCCCAGCGAGTGGGGACTTTGCCGCATATGCTGCTGTAGCTAAATTAATAGGTTTCCATTCAATTAGTTTCCCCAGCGAGTGGGGACGGGAAAGTCGCAGTGCTGCTATTGTTGCTGCGATCGGTTTCCATTCAATTAGTTTCCCCAGCGAGTGGGGACGCTAGGAATTGCCAGTATTTTAGTTAAGAAAGTCGAGTTTCCATTCAATTAGTTTCCCCAGCGAGTGGGGACTTGATTACCGCAGAATGGATGGAACTCGCCAAAGAGAGTTTCCATTCAATTAGTTTCCCCAGCGAGTGGGGACAAAGATGGCTGAATCCTATTCCAAAGAGCAAATGCGTTTCCATTCAATTAGTTTCCCCAGCGAGTGGGGACGCACCGGGCGATCGCAACAATAACGACTCTTTCTCGTTTCCATTCAATTAGTTTCCCCAGCGAGTGGGGACCGCCCGCTCCAGAACCCTTGCTGTATTTGATTTTCAACGTTCAGTTCCGTGAACTTAAAACAAAAGTACCATTTCAACCCTCGACCTGTCAATCCCAAAAATTTCATATAACCCTAAAACCATTTCCACACATGAATTTCAGCCTTTCCGTGAATCTTTTTTTCAGACTAAGTGCCTCAAACCCTTGTACCACACATACTATAGCCCCAAAATTTAACACCTCGATTTTAACACCTACCCATTCACGGAATTCCCACCCAAAAGCATTCACCACTTCCCCAAAGCCCCCCACACAATACCCGAAACCACCCCCCAAATCGCCCCCAAACCCGCACCGACGATCGCACCCGCAACAGGCGCCAACTCCCCCGCCACCCCAACACTCATCGCCGGAAACACCACCGACAAACCCGCACCCAACACAGCACCCCCGATCGCACCCAAGAAACTGCCCCAAATCCCTCCCAAAAACCCCCCTCTCACCCCGGAAGGCTGAAACGACACCGGCAACTTCGGCGCAAACCCACAAAAACCCAACAAACTCCCAGAAACCGTACCACCAAGGGAACCCACCCCCGCCGCCACGATCGCCACCACCAACAACAAATTGGCAAACTGATTCCCCGGAGTCATCGTCCCACTATATTGCTGCCAAACCACCAACCCCGAACCCAAAAAAACACCAGCCAAAGTCCCCAAAAACGCCCCCCAGACCGCCCCCAACAACGCTCCCCGCCGGCCCCAAACCCTCCCCATCGGCACTATCAGAGGAGGCTTAAAACTTGTCCAAACCAAGCCCCAGACAATACCCACCCCCACACCAGACCAAATTCCTCGGCCGATCGCCGGATTCTCACTAATCGCCCCAAACACCACACCCCCGATCGCCGCCAACACAAAAGCCCCCCACAAAGTCCCAATCAAAATTCCCGCCCACTTCCGCAAAACCTGATTCGGAGGCACAGCCAAAACCCCCCAGATCATCCCAAAAAAAGCCCCCCAAATCGAACCCACAAAAATCGCCCCCAAAATCGCCCCACCACCCTCAGCGATCGCCGAAAATACCCCCGCCACCGCCGCCAAACACAAACCGCCCCAAACACCACCCCAACCTGCATCCTGAAATACCCGTTCCAACTTGCTAACAGGTACTGTCGCAGGCGGAGTCCGAGAAGACATCGGCATCGGCAACAGTGGCGGCTGGTATTGACCTAGAGACCGTGGCAGTCCCGTAGAAGGCTGTTGTCTGGATCTTGCGGTCTCCCGTACAACAGCGGGGGGTTTGGGCTTCTGACGCTGATTTTTCGCAGGCTGCAAGTTCACTCCGTTGCGGACTGCTTCCCGCGAGGGGAATGGATCGCGCCCTCTGAGCAGTTTTGCCCGATCGCACCAAGGACAGCGACTGAGATGATTGCCGTATTTATGTTGATTATTTCTGCTGCAAGTAATTAGAGCATCTTCCGCTTCCCGCAGCGCATTTACCCAAGTTTTGGCATCCGGGCGCGCCAAAGGACTGGTGTGCCCATCCTCAAAACAGCGGATAAACATCTGTCGCAGTCGGGGATGCAGCATTTCCCAAGCTGGTGCTGCGGGCATGGGGCGATAGGGAATTCGCTTGGTGCCAGAGGGGAAATGGCCCGATCGAATTCTCGCTTCTAAGGGCGGCGGTTCATCCGTACCGAGATAAACTCCCGAAAACGGGTGCGTACCTTCCATCAGTAGTTGAAAAATCAGCACCGCTAAGCCGAACAAATCATGTTCTGGGGCTCTGTCAATATCCCGAAAAGTTTTTCCCTGCAATTCCGGTGGTGTAAACTCTGGCTTCCCCACGGGACACCGATAAACGTAACCTGTATAGGGATCGCGTACTTGAAAGGAATCCGTATCTACCAAGGTTACTAAAGCTGTGTCGGTGACGAGGATATTCGACTCATTCACATCGCCGATCACGTAACCCCGTACATGGAGGGCGTTGACGGCGGCTGCCAGATTTCGGGCGGTGCGATGCAGGTAAAGATAGTTAAATAGGGGTTTTTGTTCGCGACGGGTTTTGGGAGTGTAGAAAGTGTGAACTGGCGACACCTTGGTGACGCGGGGCATCACAAAACCGACGATTTTTTCTCGCCCGCCCACAGTATGCAGTAAATCCAGTGGCCAAGCAATTGAAGCGTGTCCCGGTGCGGCGATCGGCGCATCTGGTGGCATACTGAACATGACTGTGAGTTTGTCGCCGTCTTCCTCTGTCGGTCTGTGGTAAATTTTTGCTACTAGGGACTGGTCTTGGGGGAGGGGATAGATGCGACCTTCACCTCCACTGGCGATCGCCGTGTTAGTGTCGATCGCGATCAGTTGTCCGCTAAATTGCCGCTGCAACTGCATAGAATTCCATATATATATCGACGATCTCGATTTTAGATTGGGGATCTGGCATTTTTGATTGAAGAACTGACCCCGCTGGTAAATCTATTAACCGTCAGACCAGCCAGCATCAGAGATATAACGATTTAAACCTTTCTTTCTGGATTGTCCATTTATAAATTAGCTAATCCGCTGCATTATACTATATTTTAGGACAAATATGGATCTATCAATTTGACAATTTTTTCATACTCAAAATCTTCTGAAAGTTCCAGCACCCTAGCAACAAAGGAACTGTACTCTGGGTGTAATTGTTCCAACCGGCTGATTTCCAAATCCACATCTTCAACATAACAGCCCTTCGCTGCTTGATACAAAACCAGCAATTCTTCTTTGGGCGGCACCACCATTTCCTGCGGACTAGCAGCTAAAGATACAGCCTCGGTCAACTTTGACCCGGTTGCTGCTGGTTGGTAAATCCATGACAAATTTAAATAACTCTGGATTTTGTCTAGCAATTCTACCGCTTGAATCGGCTTAGAGAGAAAATCGCTGTAGCCCAATTCTAAACATTTTTGGCGGTCTTCATTAAACACGGTGGCAGATGCAGCTACGATTGTTGTACTTTGAAATTGGGGTAATTGTCGCAGTTCTTGAATGAATCGGAAGCCATCCATCCCAGGCATTATTAAGTCACATAAAATCAAATCCGGCTGCCATTCTACAGCTTTTTTTAAACCTTTTTCTCCGTCGGCTGCTTCCGCCAGTTCAAACCCTAAAGGTTCTAGCAAATTAATTATCACCGACCGATTCTCCCAGCGGTCATCGATTACCAATATTTTCTGTTTTTGACCTTGATAGCCAAGGACTCTCTTGGTTGAGGTGATGGAGATTGATGCGGCTAAATCTGAACTAATGGGCAAGTTTAAATAAAACCAAAACTTGCTACCAATTCCGGTAGTGCTCTCGACACAAATCTCACTTCCCATTAAAGAAAGCAGGTTTTTAGTAATTGCTAATCCCAAGCCGGTTCCTTCTGCTTGGCGAGAAATATCTCCCACTTGCTCGAAGGGCAAGAAGATTTTTTCTAAGTTTTCGGGAGAGATGCCACAACCTGTATCTTCTATTTGGAAGCAAATTTTCTGGGATGGACGAGGTATGAGTTCTGAAGAATAAGTAGCATCGGATGGATGCTGCATAATTCCTAATTCAGGATAGCGGCTGTCTGTGACTCCTACTTTGAAAGTGACACTACCTTTGTCAGTAAATTTTACAGCGTTGGACAAAAAGTTAATTAAAACTTGGCGCAGCCGCTTTTCATCGGCACAAACCGTTTTGGGGAGTTGAGTAAGAGCCTCGTAGGTAAAGTCAATTGATTTTTGTTGAGTTTTGACTCGGAAGATTTTTGACACTCCTTGCAGGAATTCGGAAAAATTAAAGATTTCCGGGTTAAGTTGGAGTTTGTTGGCTTCGATTTTAGACAAGCTTAAAATGTCGTTAATCAGGGTTAGCAAATGTTCGCTGCAATTGTAGATAATCTCAACGCCTTGCTGTTGTTTGGCGGTGCAGTCTGGGTCTAGTTGCAAGATTTGGGCGTAGCCCATAATGCCGTTGAGGGGAGTGCGCAGTTCGTGGCTCATATTGGCGAGGAATGTGCTTTTAGCCAGGGATGCTGCTTCGGCGGCTTCTTTGGCTGCTGCGAGGGCGATTTCTGTTTGTTTACGATCGCAAATTTCCTGTTCTAATTGAGAGTTAGTCAGGGCTAACTCAGCAGTTCGTTCTGTAACTTTGGCTTCTAAGGTTCGATTGTAATTGGCTAATAGTTTCTCAGCTAGTTTGCGTTCTGTGATGTCAACAAAAGCGGCAATAGCTGCAACGATTTGCCCTTGTTCGTCGAACAGTGGCATACTGTAGACTTCGGCGGGAAATATCCGATCGCTCAACCGAATTTCTAGGTCGTCAAGCCTCACCTGTTCGCCTTTAAGCGATCGCACTATTGGCAAATCTGCTGCCGGATATAACTGCTCAGTTTGGGCCTGATAAATGTGATAAGTTGCTGCTAATTCCTCGGTTTGAGCGGACGGTAAAGTTTCGTCGATCTCCAGTAACTGTCTGGCCATCTGATTAACGTAAATGATTTGTCCGGTAATATCGTGAACTGCTACCCCCACTGGCATCGCTTCGAGAATTTGATTCAGTTTGCTCTCGCTCTGGGCTAAGGCTTCATTTAAGGATTGGAGATCTGCAAATGACTGTTTCAGTTGACCGGACATCTGATTAAACGTCTTTGTTAATTGTCCCAATTCATCAGAACGTTCAATTTGTATTGATTTATTCCATTCGCCCAGGGCAATATTTTTAGCAACTTTATTTAAATCCAGAATTGGTTTTGTAACCCAACGAGCCGTAATAATACCAATACCTGTAGACCCGATTAATGACGCGATACACAGCAGGATCGTCGTGCGAGTATTGGCATATATTTGTGCCATGAATTCGGCTTCTGGAACAACTGTGATAATCAACCAATCCAACTCAGATTTATCCGAGATCGGGTTCACCTGTAAGAAATAGCGAGCGCGGTTAAAGTCAAACTCTAATCTTTGATTTTGCTCAATTTTAGGAAAAATTTTAAGATGAGTCAACAGAAAATTAACGGATGCCTGAGTGAGGGGAATCCTACTGTTTTGAGCTAGCAGTCTCCATTCTTGAGGCTTTAAGTTTTTTAGATAATCTGAATCTAATTTTTGCTTAAATGGTGTCTCGCCTGTGGAACTGGCAATGAGTAGGCCTTGGCGATCGATAATGAATAACTGCCCTGTCCGTCCAACTTCCAAACTCTTTAGAAAATTAGCAAACTGAGGCAGATAGAGGGAGGATGCCAAAATCCCCTGAAAATTCCCATCGGGGTCAGAAAACGGCAAAAAGTTAACAATTGTCAATAAAGGACGATCGACTCCCTGTGATAAATTAACAACTGGAAGCCAAATTGCTTTACCTGCTTCCTGGGCGGCTCGATACCAGGGACGGCCTTTAGGTGGATCGTTATGCGGATCGTAGTCATGTCTTACTTTGGTGAGCTTAATTCGCTTCCCTTGAAGATCGGCAGCATAGCGGTGAAAGGCGTAATCCGTAGATTTATCCATAACTCGGATCACCAAAGAATCATTTGCCAATGATTTTTCGACACCAAGGAATTCTTTTTGCTCAGTGGCGATCGCCACATTACTAACCGTGGCATAGATTTGTAATTGCTGTGCAAAGTAGCGTTCTAAATCCGAAAAATTTTTCCAGTCTAAAACCCTTGTGCGAATTGCTGCTGCATGGTTTTGATTAATTTGCTTAGGCACATCCAGGTAATTTTGCAGATTTTGCTCAACGCGCCCGTCCACTTCATCTATTAACTGATAAGCTAAGTTTTTAACTGCCTGTTGCCCGTTTTTATAGGATAGATAACCCACCAATCCCACTGTCCCGACAATTTGTATAACGAAAGGAACAATTAAAACAGTTCGTAGGGGAAGTTTCCCAGCAACTCTGGCGAATAAGTTAGAAAAAGAAGGGATTTTCATAACAGCAAGGAGGTTGTGTTGCTGGCGATTAGTAATTGGTAATTGATAATCGGTAATGGGTAATGGGTAATGGGTAATTGGTAATTGGTAATTGGTAATGGGTAATTGGTAATTGGTAATTGGTAATTGGTAATGGGTAAAACTGGTTTCCAGGAAATGTCGCTGTAAGGGCGGGTTTCACCAATAATAATCGTGAATAATCGACCATCTATTAAACCCGCCCCCACCCAACGGTAAATCCCCTGGTTTCCAGGAAATGTCGCTGTAAGGGCGGGTTTCACCAATAATAATCGTGAATAATTGACCATCTATTAAACCCGCCCCCACCCAACGGTAAATCCCCGCCAACATTTTTGAAATTTGATAAACATCCTGGTTGATGTAGTGTGTGGGGGCGGTTTTTTCGAGATTGTGTGTATTGTGATATCTTGTTGGTAGAAGCCGCCCCTACAGGGTGTTGACGTCTACCAATAGAAAATTCGCTATTTCCGCCACATATCAAATTGATCTTCCGAACAGCCGTTGATATATTGATTGTTCACCCAACCGTCCAAAATTTCAAAAGTCTCATTGGGAGCAGTCCCATGAGTTCTCGCCGCAATTTTCACCCATTTTCCCTTTCTGCTAACAGCCCTAACTCCGTCTCCTCTTTTCAGTTTAACAACCACCGGGTAATTATTGCCAGGGCCTTTGCGAACGTTAACAGTACCACTTTTGACGTTAATAAAGGAGCATTTAGTTTGCTCTTTTAAAGCTTCTACTTTGTCGGCTGAAAGAGTTTGCTCTTTACCAAAAACGGGAAAACTGACCAGGGAAAAGCCAAAAGTGGCAACAGCCGCTGCAATGAAAAAGGCTTTGGATTGAGTCAAACTTAGCATCTATTTAATCTCCGTGGGTTAATAAGGACTCTTCATCCTTACTACTAATTTTTATTTAACTGAGGCAAACCATTCGATAATACCTTGGGCGATCGCCTCTGCTAACTTCTGCTGTTCTGTAGCATTGACAATCCATTCAAACTCATCAGGATTAATCATAAATCCTAATTCCATTAAAACAGATGGAGCAACGGCAGGACGAGTCATGGCTAGGTTGTTCCAGAATACACCATAGGAAGGACGATTCAATTTAGCAACTAAATAGTTGTGCAAAAACATTGCCAAACTGTGCGCTTGCGGGTGAAACCAAAAAGCGCCGACACCTTTAGTATTAATCGCGTCCCCGTTATCTGGTAAAGCATTGTAGTGAAGAGAAATTGCGATCGCAGGTGCTTCTTTTTGAATCATTTCCACCCTCGGTGGCAAATCCAGATCCACATCTTCCACCCGCGTCATTACCACATTTGCACCCCGATTTACCAATTCCTGACGCACCAATTTTGACACAATTAAAGCCACAGTTTTTTCTCGGTAGCCTGTGGGCCCGACACCCCCTGAATCTTCGGGCCCGCCGTGTCCCGGATCTAACAGTATTTTAATTCCAGACAGCGGCTTTGCTGGTGGATTAGCCATCTGGCTGGCTTTCACAGGGGGGTGTTTTAAAGACAGCACTAAAGTTGTGCCATCATATCTCAATTTGTAACCCCATTGTTGCGCTGATTTCAGATTAAAAGTATATTGTAATTGCAATGGCGATATTTGTTGCCATGTCAAACGGGAAATTACGGGGTCATCATCGAGGCGAATAATATCTGTTTGAGCGGTAGTATTGTACAGCGTTAAAGTGAACGCGCGTTCACCTTCTTGTACGGTGAGGGGGACTGGTATTTCTAGAGGAAATAAGACTTCGGTCCAACCGGGAACTTGACGCGATCGCGCGCTGCGAATTAGCGATCGCGGCGGCACTGTATCCTTGACAATTTTCACTTCTGATGCTTTGATCCATGCACCGTAATCGAGTCGAATCCATTCTCCTTCGCGGCCAATAATTGTGGCTCTTGTTCCCTTCGGTAGAGGCGTCATCCGAGAAAAATCTGTACTCGCGCCAGTGCGGGCAACACCTGGTTCTGCTGTCACTTCTGCTACTTCCAAATCAGCAGGAGAAAGAATAGAAATTTTTCCCGTGCCTTGCTGGCTGACTGTTTGATTATTCATGGTTAGTTCAAATACAGGCACTCCCAAATCTACTTTTTTGCTGTTATTTATTTGGGTGTCAGATTGAATACCCTCCCTTGCCAAAGAGGTGTCCGACTCAATGCCCCCCCTTAGCAAGGGGGTATCCGACTCAATGCCCCCCCTTAGCAAGGGGGTATCCGACTCAATGCCCCCCCTTACTAAGGGGGGGTTGGGGGGGGTTTTAGCGCAGCCTTGATATTGTTGAGTACCAGTTTTAATAGGAGAATTTTCGCCTAATAATACAGATTTATTATCTGGCAATTCAACTTGCGATCGCGCTTTTAAAGGAATAATTTCCCCAGCCAATTTTACCGAAACCTGAGCATTCATAGGTGCGATCGCCCCAAAGCAAATATATTCCCCCGGCAAAGTTGCCACATCAACTTTCGGTGTCAGAGAATCCTTGGCAAAAGCCAATCCTAAAGGAATTGTTGCCTGACTTGGCTGGCGCGTCACCTTAATTTTCACTTCCTGATTTTTGTAACGCAGTATAAAGACATTTTCTCCCACTTGTAGGGGAAAAGTGGGGGCAAAATGACCGGCTTGAGTGCGGGGGATCTGGTTGCCATTTACCAAGACTTGTCCCGATGGTGGTGCTGTGCCAATTAAAAAAATGCGATCGACTGTAGTCTGGTGATTAGGAGGAGGATAAGCCACAAACAAAGGTTGGGCGGCAATAGCTAGAGGAGCGATCGCCAAAATCATCGCCAACACAACTAAGGCTAAAAATTTTATCATTCTCAATCGCAGCTAATAGAGAGTCTGTACTAACCTAATTTTATCAGGTTTATTACCATTTTATATCCCTTGTCTGCACAACAATACGAAATTTTGTGTAGCCACAGTTTCCTGATTGTCCCGGAACAAAAAAATATATTTTGTCCTGAAAATCATGTTTTTAACAGTATATTAACTATTTTTTTGAATTTTAAACAAAACAGATAAAACTTTGTATATTCGGTAATATTTATTGTAAATCAGGACGATTTAAATACTTTTAAATCCTTTAAAAAAACAGCTATTTATCACCCGGAAGGGTGAGGATACTGGCGAATATTAAAACTATATTCAGATCAATAGGTAACGGTTAGATGAGAATTTAAAAATCATCTACCACATCCAAAAAAGAGGAGTTTTCATGAAATCTCAATTGATTGCACAAATATTGTTATCTGCACTAGCAGTATCGGGCACTATGGTAACTGCAACAACAGTGCAAGCTGGTCCAGCCACTTTGGTTGCTAACGAAACGACAGTATTTCAATGTGTTGGTTCAGGTCGAAACTTAGCAACAATTGCCAAGCGAGGAAATCGTACCACCGACCCGATAATTCTGTGGCGCACCACAGAATTTGGTCGCGAGTTTACTCCCAGCCAGCGCTGTCAAGCGGTTTCCAGAAGATTGACACAAGCGGTTGCTAATAATGGCGGAAGCTTAAGTAATTTACTGTTAACTACAGGTACTGTTAATAGCCTACCCGTTGTTTGTTTCGTGAGTGGGCGTGGACGCTGCAACTCTAGCAATACACTATTTACTCTAGACCGCAAAAATGCCAGCAATCCTGGTGCCGTGCTCACCCGTTTGGTCAATTTTGCCGAAAACGGTGTTGGTGAAGCCGTAGTTTCCAGAACTCGTCCTACTGATGAACCGGAACAGCAGTACGTTTCTTTGCAAGATTTAGTCGATCGAGCTTTGAATACAGCCCCAGCGCCTGTGAAAGCCCAACCAAGCAATCGAG
>NZ_JAHRFC010000100.1:0-14898 GCF_020883015.1 Microcoleus sp. CAWBG640 | reverse complement strand
AGGGTAGTTCTTGTTGACCAACCGTTGAAACCCTTATTAAAGCGTTGGTTTCGGGAGTTGAGCCCCTTAAAGGGCTCAACTCCCGAAACCAAGCGGGGGAAGGGATTGGAATTATTGGAGATGTCTAATGGGTAATGGGTAAATGGGTAATGGGTAATGGGTAATGGGGCTCCAGCGTTGTCGAAGTATGGGACATGGGCCATGGGAACCCCCCCTGACTCCCCACCCCCCTAGGGGGGATGGGGGAAGGGTATAGGGCATTACTAATTACCAGTTACCAATTACCTATTACCTATTACCTATTACCTATTACCAATTCTCGATCGGACCTATTCTTTCACTCCAAAGGCTATATATTTTTTACTTGTGATTTTTGTACTAAGGTGATACGATACTTCTGCGAAAGCTTGATTCCATAATAATGATGAAAATCACGGTAATTCTACCTGTTTACAACGAAGAAAATTGCATAGCACAAACCTTTGACAGAATTTTCGATTTTTCTCAAACAAATCACCCTTATAATTTTATCATTGTCAATGACGGGTCAACAGATGATACACTGACAATCCTCGAAAATAAACTAAAAATATTCCCCACAAATCATATCCAAATAATTTCTTACAACCATCGTCAAGGAAAAGGCTACGCAGTAAAAAAAGGTAGCGAATCTCTAAAATCTGACTGCATTTGCTTTATGGATGGTGACTTAGCTTACTCCCTAGAGCATCTAGAACCCTTAATAGAAAAACTAGAAAAATTTGATGTGGTAATTGGTTGCAGAAACCTCGACAAAGACAACTTCCGCAATCTCACATTACTGAGAAAAATATCAGGTCAAATATTTAACTTTATTTCCCGCAAAATCCTCAATCTGCCCTATCGAGATATGCAGGCAGGACTCAAAGGATTTAAAAAAGATGCGGCCCAAGAACTCTTCAAGCAACAGACAATTGCGGGATTTTCTTTTGATGCCGAACTCCTGTTCTTAGCACACAAAAAAGGATATCAAATCGGTGAAATTCCCGCTAGAATTTCCGAACAACATTTATCCAAAGCTTCTAAAGTAAATATAGTTAAAGATTCTCTCAAAATGTTCTTGTGCTTGTTAAAAATTCGCTATAATAATCGAGTGGGTAATTATGACTAAATACATTTTATTGAGCTTTGACATAGAAGAATTTGACATTCCCGAAGAATACGGTCAACCCCTCACAGAGGATATCAAATTTGCAGTTTCTAAAACCGGGTTATGCAATGTTATTTCACTTTTGGAAAAATTAGATATCGCAGCCACATTTTTTGTAACTGCTAACTTCGCACTCCACAACCAAGAAATAATTAAACAACTTTCACAACAACATGAAATTGCCTCCCACGGCTTTTACCATTCCCAATTTTCCGTGGATGATTTACAAAAATCTAAGCAAACCTTAGAATCCATAACTAATACTAAAGTCGTCGGCTTCAGGATGGCAAGACTTCAGCCTGTTGACGACGCAGAAATAGAACAAGCAGGCTATGAATACAACTCATCCATGAATCCTACCTACATCCCCGGTAGATACAACAATCTCTTGAAACCTAGAACTGCATATTATAGGAATAAATTACTCAACTTGCCCATTTCAGTTACTCCCGCGATCCGATTTCCCCTATTTTGGTTGAGTTTTAAGAACTTGCCGCTTTCAGTGATACAATTAGCAGCTAAGCTCACCTTAGAAACAGACTCCTATCTAAACATCTACTTTCATCCCTGGGAATTCACTGATATTTCCCAGTTTAAACTCCCCAGTTATGTCAAAAAAGATGCCGGTAGTAAAATGATTGACAAATTAGAAAAATATCTGACGGTGCTGAAAAAACAAGGGGAATTTATTTCTATTTCAGAATTTAAAAACCACTTCAATAAAATTAATAAATATTAGTAAATTCAGCCAAAAAACATGAAATTTAAACCTATTTACTACTGGCGGCATGAAACAGGGTTGCGTCAAGCAATAATCATTGCAGTAATTTTTTTTATCTCGGTATTAACTTTTAGTATTATTCGCTATGATAGCTTTTTGGCTACCTACGATCACGGTTTATTTAATCAAGTATTTTGGAATAGCGTACATGGCAAACTATTTCAAAGTTCCCTTTCCTCCGCGGCCTCCGGTGCATCTCTGCTCGATCGGGAACTATCCTATCCATCTTACATCCATTTAGGGCAACATTTTGTCATCGACTTTTTGCTGTGGATGCCGCTTTATGCCCTGTTTCCCTCTCCCGTGACTCTGATAGTTTTGCAAGTAGCTTTAATTGCGGCTGCTGGCATAGTTTTGTATTTTTTAGCGAGACATTATTTATCTATTCCTCTGTCAATAATGGTCGTAGCTAGCTATTATGGAGCTAATGCGGTAATTGGTCCGACGCTGGGAAATTTTTACGAACACTGCCAAATTCCTTTGTTTTTATTTAGTTTATTATTAGCCTTAGAAAAGCAAAGGTGGTTGGTGTTTTGGATTTTTGCAGCCTTAGCATTAGGAACTCGTGAAGACACCGGCATTACTCTGTTTGGCATTGGAGCCTACTTATTTTTCAGCCGCCGCTATCCACGGACGGGTATAGCTTTGTGTGTCCTGAGTTTTAGCTATGTTTCGCTGATAACTAATGTTGTGATGCCTCTGTTTTCCAATGACAACTCCCGACTTTATTTAGCTCTGTATTTTAAGAAGTTTGTTAACATAGAAAATCCTTCGACGCTACAGTTACTGTGGGCAATAGTTAGCCAACCTCAAATTATAATTCAAGTATTTTTTGCGGATTTAGAAAGTTTAGAAAGGCGAATTAGATTTGTGTTGGGTTTGTTGCTGCCACTGGCTTTTATACCTATTTTTTCCTGGCCAGCTTGGGTGATGTCTAGCTTTCCGTTGTTAGTGCTGCTGCTGCAAGTAGAAAATAAAGCAGCGACTTCTATCAATACTCGTTATACTTTGAGTTTAGTTCCTGTTTTGATTTATGCTGCAATATTGTGGTGGTCGGAGCATCCAGAAAAATTTAAACCAAGGCTACACCGCTTTTGGATGGGATGTATCGGATTGTCCCTATTGTTTACTTTGACTTCTAATCCTAATCGAGCTTTGTATTTCCTTTCTCCCTATGCTTTCAATCCTGTGGTTTATCAATCATTGACTGAGCAATTAGCCCATGGTGCTGATTTGAAAACTGTGATGGAGTTAATTCCTCCAGATGCTAGCGTTTCCACGAGTGGTTACATAGTTTCTCACCTATCTGGGCGTCGGAACATCATTCGTTTAGAGGTGATGAAGTTGCGGGATGAAGCCGGAAACGCGGTGGATGTGGATTATGCTGTATTAGATTTGTGGCAGTTGCAGCAGAATAATTTAAAGGTGCCGGTCGATCGAGGTAGAGTTAGGGCGGGAGTGCGTTTTACAGACGAGGCTCTGCGGAACGGAAGCTATGGTATTGCTAAGGTATTAGATGGGGTGGTTTTGGTGCAGAAAGGGATAACTTCGGCACCGGAGGTTTTGTCGGCTTGGGTGAAATTGCGACAAGAAATTGAACAATAAGATGCAAAATAAGCAGAAAACTGTTGAGTAGTTAGTGTCGATCGCCTCGGAGCGAGTAAATTGGGTATAGAGGGTCGATCGACCCTCTACGGTAATTCTGCTTTCAGCATCAGACACTCAAACTAGGGTGAGGAATATTTGCCAGAAAGCTAGAAGATAAGGTCCAAAAGGTTTGCTATACTCCAAAATATAGAAGCATATTAACCCTTTGAAAAATTTAAGGTCGGAGCTATGACATCCTATGCAACCTCCACAGCAAGAGCCGAGATGAGTGAGATCCGGCGCTTGAAAAATATACTCCCCCCAGAACTACAAAGTTGGGTAACAGTAGAAAAAACCATAGAAATTAATCCCGCCTTGATCCGTAGCGAAGAAATAGGCAAAGATCAGGTAGAAATACAAATAGACCTGATCCGCTGGGAACAGCTAGCAATGGATCAGCGAAACCTCCTATTTTGGCACGAAGTCGCCAGAATCCAAAACGACACCATCCCCAGAGATGGCTGGGAAATGGCCGCCCTTGCTATTGGTTTAGGTGGCGCAGTCGGCGAACTTTGGGTACAAGATGGCTTGCTGCTGGTACTAGCCCTCTCCCTGTGTGGCGTCTCCGGCTGGAGGCTGTACCAGAAAAATAACGGAGAGAAAAGCTTAAAAGAAGCCATAGACGCGGACGAAAAAGCCCTGGCCCTGGCCACTCGCTTCGGCTATACTCTCCCCAACGCATACAAAAGCCTCGGTAGTGCCTTAAAAACCCTCATCGAGCAAACTTCCAAAAAGCAGCAGCGCGCTAAATACGAAGCCCGTCTCCAAGCCCTCAAACGCAACGCAGCTAAAGCTAAAGCCAAGGTTAAACCCCTCGGCCGCGAAACTTCCCAGTCAGAAAACGTTTACAATTCCTGACCTCCGGCACACACCAACCCCTTGACGGGTAGGGTGTGGGCTTGCCAGAAGCACTTCTTGGCTGGCCTGGTTAGTGATGAAAATGTAAAGTTTGTGTAAATCTAGGCTGTTGTTAACAATAATAATTGGTAAAAATGGATGGCCTAGGACACAATAGGCTAAAGACATCAGCTTGAAATTTGAAACTAGGACTTCATGGTCACCCAAAACCCAGAGGCAGATTTTCGGGTAACTTACTTGGACGAAATTCCTTCCGTTCACATACCTGTGCGATTAAGCGTACTTGAAGCCGTAAACTTTAAGACAACCTGCCAGCAACTTTTCTCTGAAAACTCGAAAAACACCGTTCCCAGCAAAATTGTCCTAGACTTCAGTGACACGACATTCATCGACAGTAGCGGGATTGGTGCCTTAGTCAGCAATCTAAAATTTGCCAAACAGCGGGAGTGCAACTTAGTATTGCGGAGTCTCAAGCCACAGGTGATGGCAGTATTTGCTCTCACCAGCCTAGATCAAGTGCTGACTATCGAGCCGTCGCCAGTTAGCACAGCCCCCGCTGAAAACAACCGTGCAGACAGTCAGTTACCAGTTACGCACCCCTCTGTGCGATCGTTGGTAAAACGGCTGATCGATATAGTTGGGGCCATAGTAGGTTTGATAATTACAGGAATATTGTTTATACCCATAGTCGCAGCCATCACAATTAACGATCCAGGACCGATCTTTTTTGGTCAAACCCGCTGTGGCTGGATGGGAAAAAGATTTCAGATTTGGAAGTTTCGCTCGATGTGTACCAACGCCGAAGCCCTTAAATCTCAAATCAAAAACCAAGCCTCCGGTGCTTTTTTCAAAAATGATAATGACCCTCGCATTACCAAAGTCGGGCGGATATTGCGAAAAACCAGCCTTGATGAACTGCCACAATTTTGGAACGTACTAAAAGGCGAAATGAGTTTAGTGGGTACCCGACCCCCTACTCCAGATGAAGTTGACCGCTATGAAGTACCTCAGTGGCAGCGTTTTGATGTCAAACCAGGAATGACTGGAGAATGGCAAGTTAACGGTCGCTCTCAGGTGCGTAATTTTGAAGATGTGATCCGCTTGGATTTAAAGTACCAAGAAAACTGGAGCCTGATGTATGACCTGAAACTAATTGTGAAAACCATAGCTGTTCTGTTCAACAAAAATAGTGGCGCTGTATAGGATGCCTGAACAACCCTCCGCTGACCTTTTAGGTACAGGGGGGGTTACTAAAATTCAGACGTTTTATCATAAGTGATGAAAGAAATCAATAAAATTTTAACTAATCACGTCAATAAACAACGGAAGTAAACACTTACCATCTAAAGATAACTTTGGATAGGTTTTGCTAAGTTTTCTAAAGCAGTTGAAAAATCAAAACTCCCAACTCAAAACTGAAAATTATTTAAACGCCCTACCCAGGCGGGTTAAAGTATCAAAAGTCTCTCATTTCCAGTAGGAGTAAATGGTGCGAAAGGAATGCTCACCTTGAGGCAAAACGGGCTTCTTCAACTCAAGCTTGACTTAACTAATATGTTGCCAAGACCTTGCCCCCCTTATTCTCCCGCCACCGCTACGCTGAACACTCGCGTCCCAGCCAAGCTGAGTACAGTTACTTGTGCTGAGTTTGTACCGATCGTAGCTGAAGTTGTGCTGGGGGGCGACCAGGGGGAAAAAAAATGAAAGATCAGCAACCAAAGGCCGAGTTGCATCTTCAAGTGGAAACGGACATGGAGGCTCTGAAACAAGTTTTGGAGTGGTTGGAAAATATTGTCCTGCCCCTGCTACCAGAGGATTTGGGGTGGCAGTGCAGCCTGATTGTGAATGAAGGGTTTACAAATGCTGTTCGCCATGCTCACAAAAACTTGCACTCCACGACACCGATCAACCTCGAAGTCGCAGTGTTTTCCGATTACTTAGAAATCAGGATTTGGGATAGGGGTCAACCCTTTGACCTAGAAGCAAAGCTCGACGCTATTATCCAAGACAAGCGCGATCCCTTGGAAAAAGAAGGAGAAAGGGGACTGCTATTTATGCACAAGCTGACAGAGCAGCTTCGTTATATCCGTACAGACGATCGCCGCAACTGTCTGGTGATGCGAAAAAACATTACCTGATGATGACTCAAAACCACAAAGGGCGACTGCTTTTGAGCCTAGAAAATTCCAGGCACCGCCCTCTGCTGTGTTAGGCCCAACTAGACCTAATCCAGGCGAATTAAGCGGGTATTAGCTCAAGCTGGTGGCGGCTGGACAATTTGCTTCAAACTAAATATTATGCGTATTCTGATTTATTCCTATAACTACTATCCAGAGCCGATCGGCATTGCTCCCCTGATGACAGAACTAGCCCAGGGTCTAGTTCAGCGTGGTCATCAAGTCAGAGTAGTTACAGGAATGCCCAACTATCCCCAGCGCCAGATTTATGAAAAATATCGCGGCAAATTCTACCTTACCGAAGAACATAACGGTGTGACAATACAGCGCAGCTACCTGCGGGTGAACGGCCCTCACCCCAGTTTGCTAGACCGACTGCTGTTAGATGGTAGTTTTGTGATATCTAGTGCTATTCAAGCATTTAGGGGCGATCGACCAGACGTGATTTTTTCCACAATGCCCCCATTGCCGATTTGCGTCCCAGTGGCTCTTTATGGGTGGATTCGTAGTTGCCCGATCGTCCTCAACGTTCAAGATATCGTCTCAGAAGCAGCCGTGCGCGTCGGTTTGGTGAAAAAGAATGGGATGTTAATTCAGATTGCTGACGCCTTAGAAAAATTTGCCTACAGCACAGCTAGCCAAGTCAGCGTCATCGACAGCGGTTTTATCCAAAAATTGCACTCTCAGGGAGTACCCCCGGAAAAAATAGTTTGCCTTCCCAATTGGGTTGATGTCAATTTCATCCGCCCCTTACCTAAAGAAAATAATTCCTTTCGCAAAACTCACAATCTCCAGGGCAAATTTGTCATTCTCTACGCAGGCAATATTGCCCTGACTCAAGGTTTGCAAACTGTTGTCCAAGCAGCGGCTCGTTTGAAACACATACCAGAAATAGCTTTTGTAATTGTGGGAGAGTCCACCGCACTGTCACGTTTGCAAAGAGATTGTGAAACTTACAAAGCGACGAATGTGACGTTACTGCCCTTTGAACCGCGAGAAAAATTGCCAGAAATGTTAGCTGCCGCTGATGTTAGTTTGGTGGTACAAAAGCGGCGCGTGACTAATTTTAATATGCCCTCAAAAATTCAAGTGCTGTTGGCTAGTGGTCGGGCTATTTTGGCTTCGGTTCCTGAGACTGGTACTGCTCATAAAGCAGTGCAGCAAAGTGGTGGCGGGGTGGTGGTGCCACCGGAAGATCCGCAAGCTCTAGCGGATGGGGTTGAAGATTTGTATCTGAATCCGGCTAAAGTCGATGCGCTGGGTTTGCAAGGCAGAAGTTATGCTGTTGAGAATTATGGATTTGAGGAAGCTTTGAATCAATATGAGGCTTTATTTACGATGGTTACGGCTAGGGATGGTGAGAAAATATTAGAGCCTTTGCCAAAGTAGGTTATTGGTGGGGTTCGGGCGGGTTTATTGAGATTGTTGGCGAAACCGACTCTTAAGGATTATACTGTGTTTAAAGAGCAAGTAATATTTAACTGTTTTTACTATGCCTGCCAAAGATACCTACCACAATGCAGTTAAAAACGCCTTAATCAAAGATGGTTGGACAATTACGGATGACCCATATTTCATCCAATATGAGGATGCCGATTTATATGCCGACCTAGCAGCAGAAAAGCCGATCGCCGCAGAACGCCAGGGACAAAAAATAGTTGTTGAAATTAAGAGCTTTATTGGGCGATCGCTAATGTATGATTTTCACGACGCACTCGGTCAATACATTGTCTACCGAAATCTCATTCAACTCACGGCTCCAGAATACACGCTTTATTTGGGAATTGATGATATCGTATACCAAGACTTTTTTAAACGCAAGTCGATACAATTAATTACTAAGGAAAATCGGCTTCTATTAATGACAGTTGAGATGGAAAAGGAGGAAATTATACAATGGATAAATTAGAATACTATCGGAATACAATTAAAAAAATATTGACTGAATATTATCAGATGAAAGTCCAGGGGGCGATCGCATTAGATGAATTAGAGCCAGATGATCGTCTGGCATTTGATGAAGAACGAGATCAATATCTCTGGTTTCGCTCTGGCTGGAATGGTAAAGAACGGGTTCGCTATATGACGATGTATCTTCGGATTAAAGATGGTAAAATTTGGGTGGAAGAAGATTTGACAAATTTGTGTGTAGTTGATGATTTACTAGCAGCAGGAATTTCTAAGGGCGATATTGTTTTGGGGTTTCATCATCCTAGTAAAAGACCTTTGACGGAATTTGCTAGTGTTTGATGAGAGACAAAAAAAGCAACGATTTTTGATAGAAACCCGTTTTCTTTTGCCTTAGTCCTGTTGAATATATTCAAGGATGCAGCCAGCGACATACTCAGCCAGCTTGACAGGAACAGCATTACCAATCATTTGTTCTAAATCAGACTTATTTCCCTGAAACTTAAACGTCTTAGGAAATGTTTGAATATAACTCCGTTCAATAGTCGTCAAAGGGCGTAACCTCTCATCAATATCGCATAAATCACCTTCATGCTTTTTGTACGTCTTGGGAATTGGACGATTAACACCTCGAACTGTCGGGCTAGGTTCGTGGATGCTGAAAACTCCCCTTCTCTTATAGCTTCTCGGATGCCGATAAAAATACTCAATACCTAAATCATCACCTAAATATTCAAAAACATTCATAGGAGTTTTAGACTGATGTTTTGTTAGATAAGAATTCAAAATGCCATCTTCTCCATCCAATTCACCAATCAAAAAATATCGTTTTCTAGCTTGCGGAACTCCACAATAGCTGGCATTCAAAACCGAAGAACTTAAACCATAGCCACTGGTTCTAAATGTTTCTAAAACTTGTTCTAGAATTTGGCTCTTTTGAATTCTGGCAACGTTCTCCATGACAAACCATCTAGGTTTAATGCTAGTAATAATCTTCGCAAAGGCTAAGGATAAATCTGCTCTCCCAAGATTCTCATCTCTTTTCCCGGCGCTGGAAAAATCTTGGCATGGAGGCCCACCAATAATCATATCTGGATTGAACTCACTGATAAATGAACAGATATCTGCTTGTGATAGGTCTTTTTCAAATATCGGATGTTGGAAGTTGTCTTTATATACTTGAATGGCTGGATGCCAGTAGTCAAAAGCTGCTACTACATTGAATCCAGCATTTTGAAATCCGAGTGACAAGCCTCCACAGCCGGCAAATAAATCTACTGTTCTCATTTTTGCCAAGTTACTCTTAGAGCCCATGATATGTTAGTCGAATAGTTAATACACTTCATCATGACTACCAATATCTACAAACACAGCCTTGTCATCTTCTGTAAAGTAGAACAATACCCTTTCATCGTAATCTACACTAAAACTCCAGAATTCCTTAAGCTTGCCGGATAGTTTATGTGTTTTCAATATCGGATCGTAAGGATATATAGTAAACAGTTCCAATTTTTGCCAAAACTTTTCCTCTAAATCTGTGTTGCCTTGGATGCGCTTTTTGAAGGCGCGTTTGAAAGCCGAACTAAAACTAACTTCCACGATTATTCCTCTATCAGTTGTCTGAGTTCGTTAATATTAGAGGAAAACTTCAGTTCATCTTTTTGGTGTTCTACTTGCGCTAACTTGAAGTTGTTATATATCTGATCGCGGCGTTCTTCACGGATATATTGGTTCAACAACTGTTGAATTTCCTGTTTTTCATCCGTGGAAAGACCTTTGACTACTTCAACTACATCATTAAAAGTCATTGTTTGCAAGACCTCATTTTAATTATCTATTTTTAAACCTGGTGGATACGGAAAATTACTGTCAATAAGTAAGGTGACTTTATCCTGAGTCTTAGGGCTGGGTAAACCTCGCCGAACTATGGCTTTAGCGAACATTTCAGGTGTAATTTCAGGGCAATCAGAAAAATCAATATCTTCATCAGTCATGGCGTCTAAACGTTCCCAGTCAGTTTCCGATTTGCTCGAAGTAAATTCGTTGTTCATATTATAGTCCGGTCGGCAGAAACCGGGTTTTTCACCTGTTAAAGGCAGGGTGTGCAGTATTTTAGTAAAAAACCCGGTTTCTTTGATATTTATGGGTAATTCCTATATTAACTATTTTGCTCCAAAAGTGCCGATCGCAACTCCGAACAATAACACCCCACCACCCACCAATACCATCGGCCCCGGCACTTCCCCAAACACCAAATAACCCAAACAACTAGCGCCCACAGGTTCAAACAAAATAGCCAGACTTACCAAAGTTGGCGATACCCGCATCACAGCCCAATTCAAAATCGTGTGGCCGACTAATTGAGGCAAGGCTGCTGTTAATAAAATGTAAAAATATACAATGTGCGGATAGCCAGTATAACTGGTTTTGAATACTAGGGGCAGAGGCAAAAGGACGATCGCAGCTACAGTATATGCGATCGCAATATAGCCACCGATTCCCAGTCCCCGCCGCTGGGCCTCCCTACCACAAAGCAAATACAGGCTGACAGCCCAGGAACCAGCCAGGGCAAGGAAGTTACCCAACATGATGCTGCTACCATCACCGCCGCCACCTGCACTACCTAGGGCGATCGCGATCGTCCCTCCCAGAGCCACTGCAATGCCCGCTACCGACAATTTACTGAGTTTTTCGCCAAACCAGAACCGAGACAACAGCGCTACCCAGACCGGATTTGTGGTGACTAAGGCGGTGGAGGCGGCGATGGAAGTATAAGAAAGTGAGGTAATCCACAGGGCAAAGTGCAGGGCGAGACACAAACCAGCAGCCGCCCCGTAGCGCCGAGCTCCCGGTTGCAGCGTATTCCACTGAATTTTTGACCAAGCTGGAAGCAGAATTAAGGCTGATAAAGTGAGGCGGGAGGCCGCGAGTACCAAGCTGAAACCGAGGCCACCACTGTTTGCTGAACTGTTCGCCAGTCTAATCAGGATTGAGGATGTTGAGAAGGCTAAAATGCCGATAATGATGATTGGGGCGATCGACCAATTTGGTATTGTTTTGGGCAGATTCATATCAATTCCCGTTGTACCGGAATGATTGTTGACTGTTGACTGTTAACAGTTAACAGTTAATACCAATTTAATGGGTCGTTGCATATATCTCGATCCCCCTAAATCCCCCACCCCCCCCTACCCCCCCCAAGGGGGGAAAAAAGGGGAGAAGGGGGACTTTGATCGGAATCTTGTCCCCCCCCTTATTAAGGGGGGCTAGGGGGGATCAGATTCTATGCAGCTTCATAAAAAACTGGTATAACTGGTTTTTCCATGGGATATCGCAACTTAAATCAATGTCCTTGAGTGCGGCGAATTTCAGTAATTTGATCTGCCACATCCAAAATTCCTTGCGGCATCGATGGGCCGGTAAAAATCAGATCCAAATGATGCGGCTTACTATCAATTAATGCGAGCACTTCTGCTTCGGGAATTAAACCCAAATTAACCGCCAGACTCAACTCGTCGAGAATGATTAGGGCATAACGGCCTTCGCGGACAACTTCTTGAACGTATTGCCACAATTGGGCGATCGCACCTAGTTCTAGCTCATCTAAATCAGCATTATCAATGCAGCGTGGCAAATCGCACCGCACCCAATCTAAATTCTGCCCCAGCCGCATCGGATGCTGGTGTCCCTGATTAATTCCCCCTTTGAGGAACTGCACCGCCAGTACCGCAGTCCCCTGTCCTGCAATTCGTAGCGCCTGAGCCATCACAGTTGTAAAAAAGCAGCGGTGCGGGCCTGTAAAGACTTGCACCAGCCCTTCAACAGTGTAGGGCAAGCTGTGGGTCAAATTGAGGTTAGGAGTTTTTAACTGGGCAACCATAGGGCAATAATCTAATCAACAACTAAGTCTTGAGGGCTGCTCCGACTTTGAGATGGAAGAAGCCTGCTTGACAATATATAGTGTACCTGGCCGATCGCAAATCGGATCGAACGCTAGATATACCAGTTATCAGAAGCTAGCGATAGAGGCGATCGCAGCCATTTTGCCCGATTTATCTCAATAAAAGGTAAACTTTGAATGTCGTGGCGCTAGGAGCAAAGCACAGTGAGATTGGTGATTCTGGGAGGGCCTGGAGCGGGCAAGGGAACTCAGGCTGAACTACTGTGCAGCACTTTGAGTATTCCTTTGCTGGCTTTGGGGGATATTCTGCGGGAGGCGATCGCAGATGAAACAGATTTGGGCAAGTTGGCGGTGTCTTATGTGGAAACAGGGGAATTAGTTCCCGACGCAACGATAGTTCAATTCATTCGTCGTCGATTGCTGCTGTGGGATGTCTTTAATGGCTGGGTGTTGGAGGGCTATCCGCGCACGGCTTTTCAAGGTGAGGAGTTGGATTTTTTGCTCTCAGATTTGGCACAACACCTAGATTGGGCGATTTGGTTGAAGGTTCCGAATGAGGTATTGTTGAGTCGATCGAGCGAGCGAGATCGATCGGATGATAGTCCAGAAATTTTGCAGCGTCGGCTCGATTTATTCTACGAGCAAACTCTCCCGATTTTAGATTATTATGAGTATCGCAACAAGCTGTTAATTATCAACGGCGACCAATCTCCTGAACAAGTGCAGCAAGATATTCTTAAAGTTGTTAATAATTAGTTGTTATTAGTTAGTCAAATACCAATTACCAATGCCCTATACCCATTGGTGTCAAATTAATCGTCAAATCCTGGATAAATCTCGTTTTTACCCCAGTCCTGATCCCCCTAAATCCCCCTTAAGAAGGGGGACTTTGATAAGATTCCTGTCCTGTCCCCCCCTTCTTAAGGGGGGCTAGGGGGGATCTAAGTTTAATAGTTAAACAGCAGTCTGTGACAGGGTTAGAAGTTAAGTTGACACCAATTCCCCATTCCCAATTCCCCATTCCCCATTCCCCATTCCCCATTCCCCATTCCCAATTACTTATGTCCATAAAACGTGCCGATGGCAGACAGCCAAATCAACTTCGTCCGATTAGTTTCGATCGCGAATTCACCAAATTTGCCAGTGGTTCGGTGCTAGCAAAAAGCGGCGATACTCAGGTACTGTGCAGTGTTACGATTAAGCCGGGAGTGCCTAGGTTTCTGGAGAATACTGGCAAAGGTTGGCTGACTGCGGAGTACCGAATGTTACCAGGATCTACGCCGCAGCGACAAGAGCGGGAATTTATGAAATTATCGGGCCGCACTCAAGAAATTCAGCGGTTGATTGGGCGGAGTTTGCGATCGTGCTTGGATATGCAACTTTTGGGCGATCGCACAATTCTTGTCGATGCTGATGTTTTGCAAGCGGATGCGGGGACTCGCACGACTTCTATTAATGGCGCGTTTGTGGCTGTGGCTGATGCTTTGAATAAGTTGGTGCAAAAAGGTGATTTAGTGCGATCGCCCTTGATTCGGCAAGTGGCGGCAGTGTCTGTGGGACTTTTGGAAAACGAGCTGTTTTTAGATTTGAATTATCTGGAAGATGTGGCGGCGGAAATTGATTGTAATGTGGTGATGAATGGAGATTTGAATATTATTGAAATTCAGGGAACTGCGGAAGAAGGAAGTTTGAGTCGGAGTCAGTTGAATCAAATTTTGGATTTGGCAGAAACTGGGATTCGGGAATTGCTGGAGGCTCAGCGGCAGGCTTTGGTTGAGTAGTCCAGCAGTCCGGCAGGGGTTGAAACCCCTGCCTCAAAGCTAAAGTCCTCTGAAGAGGACTGATAAGAAGAATTTTTTAACTCATTAGTCCTCTTCAGAGGACTTTAGCTATTAGCCAGGGAATTCATTCCCTGGCGGACTGGCGGGCGGGCGGGAGGACTGGCGGACTGACGATTTAAGTTGACACAAATGGACACGGTGCGGTGTCCCTACGGTGAGCGATATGGGGTGTACTTCATAAACCTGCAATCTGCTGTATATATCCAAAACTAAACTTCATCGCTCTTACCTATTGCCTTTCGCACTTTCTCAACTTGCTTCGGTGCTTCCATTTCAGTGAAGAGTCTAATCGCCTCTTGAAACGGAGTCTGACTCTTTTCGGCATCACCCATCTTTTGGTGAGTTAAGGCAAGCTGATAATGAGCCTCAGCTAGATCGCATTTAGCGCCGATTTTGTCTAGAAGTGCGATCGATTCTGAATGATGGGAAAGCGCTGTTGTAAAATCGGATTGTTCTCTATAAAGCTCTCCTAAGTAGTAGGACATAAATAAACAGTGTGGTATAAAGAAATATTAAGCGATCGACTGTGATGAGCGATCGACTGTGATGAGCGATCGACTGTGATGAGCGATCGACTGTGATGAGCGATCGACTGT